>CAJMOV010000015.1 GCA_905215125.1 uncultured bacterium
CTGTACCGAAGGGAAACACAGGGGAGGGCGGAAGCCCTCCCCCGGTTTTTGCCTTTGCCGTTATTGAATAGGCGGCCGCAGGTACAGACACAGGTTTGTGGAGTACAGGCGCGTCAGCGCGTCAAAGCCATAGCCGTCGTAACGATATTCCCATACGTCGTTCCCGTCCTGCACATAGCGGGGACGGGGGACCTCCTGGGGAAATATATCGTCGTAGGGCACAATGGTGTGCAGCATGGTGATTACTCCTCCCCGGCGCAGGGTTTGCGCTGTTTGATCATTTCATGCAGGCAGGAGAGTGCTTCATGCAGGCTTCCCAATGCGTCGCAAAGGCCCAGCTCGACTGCATCCTTGCCGTATACAACGCTGCCGACATCGTTGGACAGTTCACCGGTGCGCAGCATAAGCTCTCGCAAGACGTCGGGCTGGATCTTTGAATTTTCACAGACGAAATTGACGATCCGTTCCTGGATCTTTTCAAAATACGTCATGGTCTGCGGCACACCGATGACAGTGCCGTTGAGACGCACGGGATGAATGGTCATCGACGCTGTCGGCGCGATGAAGCATTTTTGTGCCGAAACGGCCAGAGGCACGCCGATGGAGTGCCCGCCGCCCAGTACAAGGGAAACGGTTGGCTTGCTCATGCCGGCGATCAGCTCGGCAATGGCAAGGCCGGCTTCTACGTCACCGCCCACGGTGTTTAACAGGATGAGCAGACCGTCGATATCCGGGCTTTCTTCAATGGCGGCCAGCTGCGGCATGACGTGCTCGTACTTTGTCGTTTTGTTTTGCGGCGGAAGAATCTGGTGGCCTTCGATTTGGCCGACAATGGTCAGGCAGTGGATGCTCGACCGGGCGCCGTCCATAGTGACGGAGCCTGTTTTTTCTATTTCCTCGGCGCGGTCAAGGGGCTTGCTTTGTTCCTCGTCCCCGTTTTGGCGCTGTTGTGACATGAAAACACCCCCGCGCATTATTGTGCGCGGGGGCGATGGTCTTATGCTGTTTTATATCCTGGCAGTTTTTCGCAAAAATTCGCGGCACTGGGCGATAAAATCATCTTTTTCTCCATCGTTGCGCAGGGTAAAGTCACAGCGCTGGAGATAATAAGGATCGTCAGATTGGGATTGCAGACGAGCCAGCGCGTGGCTTTCAGAGATATTGTCGCGCGCGCAGATGCGCTCGATCGAATGGCTGACGTCGGACAGGACGGCACACGTCACCGTGCACAGCCGGTCGGCCCCGCTTTCAAACAGCAATGGCACGTCGAGCACGACGAAAGGCGTCCCTGATTCCTCCTGCTGCCGCAGCTGCAACGCCATGGCGCGGACAACGGCGGGATGGGTGATTTCATTGAGAGTGCGGCGCGCCGCAGCGTCAGTAAAGACCTTACGGGCCAAGGCACGGCGGTCGATGCCGGCGGGGGTGACCTCATCGGGGAAATGCTTCGCCATCTCGGCCAGCAGGTCGGTATCGCAGGCGGCAAGATGGGCGTATACGGCGTCGGCGCTGATAACGGCGGCCCCCATTTCGGCCGCAAGTGAGGTCAGCAGGCTTTTGCCGCTGCCCGACCGGCCTGTTACGCCCAGCACACAGGGTACGCCCACTGCTTCGGTTTGAAAGCCGGCGGCCTTGCACAGGCGGTTGCGCACCGCCGCGCCGACGCCATAGGGGCGGCAGCCTTGGGCCAGGATGCGTTTGCAGGGCAGGCTGTCAAAAAAGCGCAGGGCGGAAAAGAGCTCGCGCGACTGCTGAAGGCTGTCATAGCTTTTGCCATAGCAGACGATATCGGGACAGGCGGAAAAGGCGCGGCGGCAGTCGTCAAAGCCCAGCACGCCGTCTCCCGCCTGCAGCCGGGTCTGGATTTCTGCCGCTGTGCGATCGGGCGCGCCTTCAAAGACAATGACAGGGGCCTTGGGGGCATAGTGGCGGTATTTCATACCCGGGGCGCGGGGAGCTTCGCCCTCAGCCGCGGGGCGGAAGACGGCGTCGTCAACGTCGGTCCGGCCGAGGGCGTCCTCGATCATTTCCAGCGTGATAGCGCCGGGCCGTAGAATACGCGGGCGTTCGCCTGTTAAATCGAGTACGGTAGACTCCACGCCGACGGGGCAGGGGCCGCCGTCCAAAACGGCGTCGATCTTGCCGTCCATATCCTCCAGCACATGCTGCGCCTCAGTGGGGGATGGCCGGCCCGACGCATTGGCTGACGGGGCGGCCAGCGGCACGCCGGCGGCGCGGATGACGGCCCGCGCCTGTTCGCTGGCGGGAAAACGCACCCCGACGGTGTCCAGCCCGGCGCTGACACAGGCGGGCACGGCGTCGGTCTTAGGCAGCACAATGGTCAGCGGCCCGGGCCAGAAGGCCTTGGCCAGCCTGAGGGCGCGCTGCGGCACCTCCCGCCACAGCAGGGGAAGCTGGTCAAGCTCGCAGATGTGTACGATAAGCGGGTTGTCCGACGGCCGCCCTTTGGCGGCAAAAATACGGCCAACCGCCCCCTCGTCAAGCGCGGAGGCTGCGAGACCGTAAACCGTTTCCGTCGGGATGGCGACAACGCCGCCCCGACGGAGGATTTCACCTGCCCGGACGGCGCCGTTTTCTTCAGGGGTTAAAAGCTGTGTGTTCATGGTTTATCGCATTTTGCCGCAGTAGTGGCGTTCATAGGTGCGTATGGACTGCGCGATGATTTCGGCCGCCTCCTCGCGCCCCATAACGTCGCTGGGCGCCGTCGTCTTGTGCTCAAGGGACTTGTACACTTCAAAAAAGTTGATGATCTCGTTGGAGACATGGGGCGGGAGCTGGGAAATATCCTGGTAGAAATTCCACGTCGGGTCGCCCAGAGGGATGGCGATGATCTTATCGTCGATCTCCCCGCCGTCGGTCATGCGGATGGCGCCGATGGGGAAACATTCCACCATAATCATGGGGTCGAGCGTTTCGGAGCAAAGCACCAGCACGTCCATCGGATCCTGATCGTCGGCGTAGGTGCGGGGAATAAAGCCATAATTTGCCGGATAATGGGTCGAAGTGTACAGGATGCGGTCAAGGCGCAGGATGCCTGTCTTTTTGTCCAGCTCATACTTCTTTTTGCTGCCGGCGGAAATTTCAATGACGGCCATAAACTTCTGCGGCGTGATAAGCCGCGGGTCTACATCATGCCATACATTCATATTTTTTCTCCCTTACGCGCCTGTATACAGGCGAAATTACTGGGTATCTGTATCATCAGCGGACAAAAATAATCAACCACCCTGCGGATCTTTCCGCTACGCCTCGCCCTTGAGCCGTTCAGCCTGATCGGCAGTGGTCAGTGCGTCGATGATTTCGTCCAGGTCGCCATCCAGGATTTGATCCAGCCGGTGCAGCGTCAGGCCGATGCGGTGATCGGTGACGCGCCCCTGCGGGTAATTATAGGTGCGGATGCGTTCGGATCGGTCGCCGGTGCCGACCTGGCTGCGCCGCGCGCCGGCGCGCTCGCTTTCCTGGGCTTCGCGCTGGGCTTCATACAGGCGGGAACGCAGGATTTTCATGGCGCGGTCGCGGTTTTTGTGCTGCGAGCGCTCGTCCTGGCATTCGACGACGACGCCCGTCGGGATATGGGTGATGCGGATGGCCGACTCCGTCTTGTTGACGTGCTGGCCACCTGCGCCGCCCGAACGGTAGGTGTCGATTTGCAGGTCTGCAGGGTTGATTTCAATTTCCACTTCCTCGGCCTCCGGCAAAACGGCGACAGTGACGGCCGAGGTGTGGATACGCCCGCCGCTTTCCGTTTCGGGCACGCGCTGGACACGGTGCGCCCCGCTTTCAAACTTAAAGCGCGCCCAAGCCCCCTTGCCTTCGACGAGGAAGCTGATTTCCTTGACGCCGCCCAGCTCGGTCTCGGTGGCGTTCATCACTTCGATGTTAAAATGCTTGCGTTCGGCGTACATGGAATACATGCGGAAAAGGGAATGGGCGAACAGGGCCGCTTCCTCGCCGCCGACGCCGCCGCGGATTTCCACAATGACGTTTTTGTCGTCGTCCTGATCACGGGGGAGAAGGAGAATTTTAATCTCCTCCTCCAGTTTGTCCATGCGGGCTTTGGCCTGTTCTGCTTCCTGCGCGCCCATGGCGCGCATATCGGCGTCCTCGTCGCGCATCAGCTCGCGCGCTGTTTCCAGGTCTTCCTTGGCGCTGCGGTAGGCGCGGAAGGCGTCGACGACAGGGGTCAGCTCCTTCTGCTCGCGCAGAAGGGCCGCCGCCCGCTTGGGATCGTCATATAAATCGCTGCTTTGCAGCTGCTCTTCGATTTCCAGCAAGCGCTGCTCAACTGCGAGCAGTTTTTCAAACATATTTCAGCCGCCTTTGTCATTTGGTTAATATATTATATTCCATCCTTGCCAATCTTTCAAGAGAATAAGCCCTTTTTTCGGCGGCAAGCTATAAAGGGGTGTTGACTATGCTCATTCGGCCCGATGGCAAAAAGCACATTTTTCCCGTAGTGACCTGGGCGGGGATGCGGCGGGAAATCATCCGCCGCGACAATAACGCCGGTATGCCCGACGACGAAAGCCTTCTCGACGAGATTTCCTGGCGAAGCGAGCACCGGCAATAGCATTTATCGCGCAAGCGGCCCGTACAGGGATAGGCTGTACGGGCCGTTTCAATTTTTTTGCTTTTTATTCAAAAAACAACGGTTGTTTCGCCGGAAAAGAACGAGTATAATAGAAATTAGAATAGGATCAAACAAGCTGTGCCTTTGGAATTGGGGTGCTAAAGATGAAAAGGCTGTACATCGTCACCGGCGCTGCCGGGCATCTGGGCTATACCCTGACGCGTATGCTCAGCGAGCAGGGCTGCGAGGTGCGCGGGCTTATCCTGCCGGGTGAAAAGGCGGAAGCCCTGCCGGGCGTTACCTACTGCGAAGGAGACGTCTGCCGAAAGGAGACCCTTTTGCCGCTGCTTGAAGGGGCGCATGGGAAAAACGCCGCCGTCATCCACACGGCGGGCATAGTCGATATCTCGGGGCAGGAGCTGCCGCGTCTCTTTAGCGTCAACGTCGGGGGTACGCGCAACGTCGCTGATCTGTGCCGGGAAAAGGGGCTGCGGATGGTTTACGTCAGCTCTGTCCACGCCATCCCGGAAAAGGGCAAGCTGGACGTTCTGAGCGAGGTAAAGGCTTTTTCGCCCGACGATGTTGTCGGCGGCTATGCCAAAAGCAAGGCGCAGGCAACGCAGGTTGTCCTGGACGCGGTGCGCTGCGGGCTTGACGCTGTTGTCGTCCATCCCTCCGGTATTTTGGGGCCATATGATCGCGCGGGCAACCATATGGTGCAGATGGTCAGCGATTACATCTGCGGCCGTCTGCCCGCCTGCGTGCGCGGCGGATACGACTTTGTCGACGTGCGGGACGTGGCGCGCGGCTGCATTTTGGCAGCTGAAAAGGGCCGGGCCGGCGAATGCTACATCTTGTCAGGGCGGCATTACGAAGTGCGGGAAATCCTGGCTATGGTCCGTCAGGTGGAGGGGGGCAGAAGCCTGCCCGTCCTGCCCATGTGGATGGCGCGCGCCGCAGCGCCCCTGCTGGGCTGGACCGCCCGTGTGCGCCATCGCCGTCCGCTTTATACACGGTATTCCCTGTATACGCTGCGCAGCAACGATCGCTTCAGCCATGACAAAGCGACGAGCGAGCTGGGGTATCGTCCCCGCGACCTGCGGCAGACGGTTGCAGACACCGTCGCATGGCTGCGTCAGAACACCCCGAAGAAAGCGCGCCGCCGCAGGAAACGCAAAAAGACCTGCCCGACGGTATAAGCTGGAAAAGCAGACCTCTGCATTGAGGTCTGCTTTTTGCGCTTTGCCGGGGAAATCGACTGAGACGATGTGCTGTGCGACATCATCACAGCCCTCCGTTCGGTCGTCGGCAGCCGCCGCGGCTTTACCGAGACGACCGTCGGCGCGCATGGGGATCTTTTTCACACGCGATCCGCCTGTATGTCAAACAGAAAAGGGCGCCGACGCTGGAGCAGATGATCCGCAGGATGACGTCGCTGTCCGCCGAGCGCGCCATGCTGGCGGCAAAGGGCCGACAAACACGGATGGGACGCCGATCTTGTGCCGTTTGATTATGAAAAGCTGCAGGACAGGGCGATCTATACCGATTCCAACGCGCTGACTGACGGCATTGTCAGCGGCGAAATCGTTTGTCAAGACAAAAGGCTGACCGGCGCGACGCCCGGTAAGCTTATTCATTATCACAAACGCTGAAGGGAAGTAGAAAAAATGAAAATCATCTTTGGAGTCCTGGGCAACGAGACCAACACATTTTCCTCTGACATCGGCACCTTTGAACGCTGGGCCCCCAACGGCTGGACGACGGGGGAGGACATCTTCACCCGCTTCCGCGGCTCGCCGGAGTATGCCGGCGGCATGATTCGCGCCGGCGAGGAGGAAGGGGTCGAGCTGATCCCCACCGTCGCGCTGCACAGCGCCGGGCCGCTCATCACAAAGCAGGCGCTGGATTATGCCCTGGGTACCATGTGTAAAATGATCGCCGACAATCTGGAGGGGGCCGACGGCGTCTGCCTGGGCCTGCACGGAGCCGGCGCCGCCGAAGGGGCCGACGACCTGGAGGCATACACCCTGCAAAAGGTGCGCGAGGTGGTCGGCGACAAGCTGCCCATCACCGTGTCGCTCGACCTGCACGGCAACATTTCCGAGGACATGGTACGCCTGTCGAACGGCCTGTTCGGCATTAAACAATACCCCCATGTCGATATGGCGGAAGCAGGCTATCTCGCCATGAAGACGCTGGTGCGCATCATCCGCGGGGAATGTGACCCGGAGACGGCGCTGGTACATATTCCCATGTTCACCAACTGCTGCAACGCCTGTACGTTTAACGAGCCAATGAAGTCCTTTACCGATCATGTCGCCCAGTACTGCAAGGCGCACAATCTCATCGATGCGACCTATTTCCACGGCTTTCCCTATGCCGACGTGGCTTGCGCCGGCGCGTCCATTGTCGTCGTCGCCGAAAAGGGGCAGGGGGCGCGGCAGGCGGCCGAAGAGCTGGCGCATTGGGTCTGGGATCACCGCCATGCCCTGGATGTTGAATGTTTAAGCCCGGCCGAAGCCCTTGACCGCGCGCTGGCAGAGGTCGAAAAGCCCGGCAAGGGCTATGTCGTCATCAACGAAGCGTCGGATAACCCGGGCGGCGGCTGTCCCTGCGACGGCACCTGGATGCTGAGAGAGCTTCTTCGGCGGGATCAGCCCCGTTCCATTCTCGGCTTTATCTTTGACCCCGAAATGGCGGCCAAAGCGCATAAAGCCGGCGTCGGCGGCAGGGTTTCGGGCCTGCTGGGCGGCAAAACAGACAATATCCACGGCGCGCCCATTGAAGTCAGGGACGCCGAGGTATGCGCCCTGTCGAACGGCAAGGCCACCTATGTCACCCCTATGCAGCAGGGCCAGCCGCTCTGCTACGGCAAAACGGCGCGGCTGCGCATCGGCCAGGTTGAGGTGGTCGTCGTCTCCATCCTGGCGGGGCAGACGCTGGATGACCGCAGCTTTTTGGTCACAGGGGCGGACATCAACGATTACGACATTGTCTGCATCAAGTCGACCAACCATTTCCGCGCCTATTTTCAGCCGCGGGCCAAGGCCATCGTTACCACCAACCCGCCGGGAATCCACACCGCCGATTACAGCCTTTTGACCTATCATAAGATCCCGCGGCCCATTTACCCCCTCGATCCCGACACTGCTTTTTAAGCTGGAAGGGAAGCTGCATTTTCAGCGGGAGGAACGGAGGGGACGCGCCGTCCCTTTTCATGGACAACAAAGCCGCCCCAAGGGGCGGCTTTGCTATTTGCTTTTGCTCCCCCCCAGCGACGCGCCGGACAGGATGTTGCTGGAAAAGGTGCGGCTCAAAGTGCTTTGCTCGCGGCTGCGCTTTAGGGCCAGGGCTACCATTTCGTCGAGCAGGGCAGGGAAGGAAAGGCCGCTGGCCTCCCACAAATAAAAGGCCAGGCTGCCCGGGATGGTGTTGATTTCATTGACGTAAAGGGCCTGCGTCTCGTTGTCGAGCAGCAGATCGACGCGCGACATGCCGGCGGCGTCGATGGCAAGGAAGGCGTCGCGGGCCAAAGCCTGCGCCCGCTGCGCCAGCTCCGGCGGCAAGTCGGCCGGCACCTTACGCGAAAGCGACTGCATCCCGGCGCCCGACGCTTTACCGCCGGCAGCCGTTTTGCCCCCCTTGCCGCTCCCCGATTGATACTTGTCGGCATAGGTGAGAAAGTCGGTGGCGTTGAGCGGCTCCTCACATACGCTGACGCGCACGCCGTCGCGGTCGCCCAAAACGGCGCAGTTGATTTCCCGCAGGTGGGGGATGGCCTGCTCGCACAGGGCGACGGGGGCGAATTGCAGCGCCTGCTCGACGCCCCGCTCCAGCTCAGCGCGGTCGCGCGCCTTGGAGATGCCGACGCTGGAGCCCAAATTGACCGGCTTGATGATGACCGGCCAGCCAAGGGGCTGTTCCACGGCGTCCAGTGCGGCGGCTGTGTCGGAATAAAACTGTCCGGCTGTCAGGCGCACGCCGTTTGCCACGGGGATACCGGCGGCGCGGAACAGGCATTTCATGGTCCACTTGTCCATGCCGGCCGCGCTGGAAGCGACGTCGCATCCCGTATAGGGCGCGCCGAGGTATTCCAAAAGGCCCTGGAGGGCGCCGTCCTCCACCCCGGTGCCGTGGACGACGGGGATGGCGACGTCGAGCACGGCGGCTTCGCGCCGTCCAAAACGGGGCGCGGGCCAGCGTAGCAGGGTGGGCCGGCCGTCAATATTGGCAGGGATGACGCGAGTCGCAGCCTTGAGGGCGGCCGGGATGTCCCGCCATGTTTCGATTTTGCCCAGGTGCTCGCCGGTGTAAAAGGCATTGTCCTTGGAAATGTAGATGGGGATGACATCGTATTTCTCCCGATCCAGGGCGGCGATGGCCTGCATGGCCGAAATGACGGATACCTCGTGTTCGACGGTCCTGCCGCCGAAAAAGACGCCGGCGCGGATTTTCATGGCGTTCATCCTTTCGTTAGCGATAGCTGTCGGGCAGGTCGTTGAGCAGCAGCACGACGCGGTCCACGCCGCCCGGCAGGGTGGAGACATAGCTTAGGCCGTCCTGCACGTCGGCAAAGACGGTGATTCTGTTTTCCGGGAAGCCGGCGTCCAGCAGCCCTTCCCGTATCGGCGGGGCCTGGCGTTTGCCGATGAGCACGGCGTAATCGCAGCAGCCGGCCGCCTTGCGCCCCAGCTCAAGGTTGTGCTGCCTTTCGCTCTCGCCCAGCTCGACCAGTCCCGGCGTCACGACAATGCGCGTGCCGGCAAAGGAGGAAAGGGTCTCCAGCGCGACGGCGGCGCCCGTCGGGTTGGAATTGTAGGCGTCGTCAATCAGGGTATAGGCCCCTGTGCGCTTGAGCTCAAGCCGGTGCGGAACGCTTTGCAGGCGGCTGACGGGCACGCGCAGCGCGTCCAGGGGGATGCCCATGCGGTGGGCCGTGGCGATGGCCAGCGTTACGTCCTGCAAATTGGCGCGGCCCAGAAGGCGGGTGCGGAAGGGGACGCTTTCCCCGTCCGGCGCCGTGATGGTAAAGCTGCTGCCCTGCGGGGAGACCTCGACGTGCGACAGACGGTAGTCGCTGCCCTCCCGCGCGCCGCAGCGGACGACGTCGCCGTCATAGCGGTGGGAGGAAATCTCATCGCAGTCCCAGTTGAGCACAGCGAAGCCTTTGTCCCTGACGGCGTCGTACAGCTCCAGCTTGGTGTGCGCCACCGTCTCGATGCTGCCGAAGGTTTCCAGATGCTGGGGGCCAATCGCTGTGATGACGCCGATATCCGGCGCGACCAGCTCGCAGATTTCACGGATGTCTCCCTCATGCCGCGCCCCCATTTCGCATAGGAAAACCTGATGGGTGGGAAGAAGCCCCTCGCGGATGGCGCGGGTGACGCCGAGGGTGGTGTTGAAATTGCCCGGCGTCATGTACACATGATAGCGGGAGGACAGCAGGGCATAGAGAAAATGCTTGGTGCTCGTCTTACCGAAGCTGCCCGTGATGCCGACCACCTTGAGCCCCGTGATGCCGCGCACGATGGCGCGCGCCTCGTCGATATATTTCTGCGCGATGCGCTTTTCAACCGGGGCGTTGAGGATGTTAACCAGGGCCGAAAGCCAGGGCGACAGAACGATAAGGGCGGCCTGCACCGTCCATCCGGCTGCGGCAGGGAAGGGGAGGGAGAGAGCGGTCAGAACGGCCCACAGCAGGGTTTCTGTAAAGAGAAGGCGCTTTACACGGGCTGTAAATACAAGGGGCTTCTTGGCCCCTTTGCCGTGGCGCGACGGGTTGAGCCAAAGCTGAAGCAGCGAAAGCGCCGCGACAGCCCATACCGCTCGCTCAGGGGGCAGCAGCCAGACAAAGGGGAGGATGAACAGCGCCACCCAGCGCCGCATGGGGGTGACTTCTTTACGGTTTTCCCGTAGCCAGCGGCGGTAGGAGGGGTTTTGATAGGAGCTTTGCTGCAGCATATGGGTCCAGCGCAGGGCCATATGCAGGTATAACCACAAAAGCAGGGCGCTGCCCAGGGCAAAAACCAGCGGCGATGTCAATGCAGGCATAACAATCTCCTAAACAAAAAGGATAATTATTTAAAAAAATAATAAACAGTATAAAAATGACGCTTTTCAGACGAAAAGAAAGGCGTCTATGGCCGCTTTGCACTGCGGCCAGCTTTCCACATAGGGGAAGTGCCCGGCCCCCTGGACGATGGCCAGGCCAGCGTTTGGGATGAGAGAAGCCATGGTTTCGCCGTCGGACAGCGGCGTCGCCGTGTCCTTTTCCCCCCACAGCAGGAGGACGCTGGCGCGGATGCCTGGCATGTACGGCGTCAGGTCGCAGGAAACGACGTTGGACAGCGTTTTACGCATAACGGGAGAGGCGGCGCGGTAATCGGCCGACGAACGGCGGTCGCGCTCGACCTCGTACCGCTCAGCGAAAAGGGGGGCGGTTAAGCGGCTGGTGCCGAGACGGCGCAGAAGCTGATAGGCGCGCTGACGGATTTTCCACCCTGCCGAGCGATGGGGCGGGACGCCGGCTGCGTCCATCAGCACGGCGCGGGAGCAGCGCAGGGGGCAGCTCGGGTCGGACAGCAGCCGGATGCCGATGCGTCCGCCGTGGGAATGACAGAAAAGCACGGCGCTTTGGAGGTCGAGCGCCGAGCAGAAGTCCAGGGTGAAGGAGACATAGTCGTCCAGCGTCAGGGGGGCAGGGGGCTCGTCGGTCCCGCCGACGCCCGGCATGTCGAAGGCGACGACGCGGAAGCGCCCGGCCAGGTAATCGAGCAGGGGGCGATAGGCCGTGATGGGGGCACCCCAGCCGTGCAGGAACAAAAGGGTCTCGCCCTGTCCCTGGATGTCGTAGTGGACCGAAAGGCCGCGGATACTGATGGTCAAACCCAATTCCTCCCCGTTATGCGCGCCCGACTGTCAGACCAGCGGGGCGACCAGCCGCCAGAAGCCTTCCTTCAAGCGGTTTAAGCGGCCGCGCTTTTCGTACCTGTCCTGCGTCATCTCGACGCAGTCCTCCACATCGCGCAGGAAGGTGTCGCGGCACTGCACGGCAAAGGCGCCGTCATAGACCATGGCGTTGATTTCAAAGTCAAGGGCAAACGAGCGGTTGTCTACATTGGCTGTGCCGACGGAAGCCGCCGTGTCGTCCAGCACAAAGGTCTTGGCGTGCAGAAACCCGGCGTGCAGGTAGACGCGGATGCCGCATTTGAGCAGCTCGCCGACATAGGACGTCGTGACATAATAGACGAACTTCTTGTCCGGTATGCCGGGAATCATGACGCGGACGTCGACCCCGGCGCGCGCGGCAAGACGCAGGGTGTTGAGCAGCGTCTCGTCCGGGACAAAATAAGGCGTCTGGATATAAACATAGCGCCGGGCTGACGAAATCATGCGCTGATAGCTGTCGCGGGTGTAGCTGTCCTCGCTGTCCGGCCCGCTGCAAATGATCTGCATCCCCATGTCTCCCGTCCTTTGCAGCGGGGGGAAAAGCAGCGCCAGCTCATCATCGGCTTCAATGTCGCTTTTGCGCCCGGCGGCCCGGCTCTGCCGGTCGATATAGACCCAGTCGCGGACAAAGCGCAGCTGCACGTCGCGGACGGCCGGGCCGGTGATGCGGACGGAGGTATCCCGCCACGGCGTCTTGACCCGGTCAAGCCCCAGGTATTCGTCGGCGATGTTGATGCCGCCGGTATAGGCGACGCGCCCGTCGATGACGACGATTTTGCGGTGCATACGGTAGTTGGCTTCCAGCGCCGTGCGGAGGAAGGTGGGCAGATAGCCGTAAACCTCCCCGCCGGCGTCGATGATGGGCTGAAAATCGGCGCACCGGGCGCGCAGGTAGCCGAACGTATCATAAATCAGACGGACCTTGACCCCTTCCCGCGCTTTTTTGGCCAGCAGGGAAATGAAGTCGCGGCCGGTCTGATCCCGGGTCTTGATGATAAAATAGAGGACGTTGACGCTTTCCTCGGCGCTTTCTATCTCGGCGAACATCCGGGCGTATTTTTCCTGCGCCGAGGGCAGAAGCAGGCAGTCGTTGCCCTGGGTATAGGGGCTGCCCGCCCCCGTTTCGTTGATGTTGACGAGATCGAGATGCGCGCGCGCAGCGTCCGTCAGCTCCCCGGCCTTTAGCGGGGAAGGCGAGGGGATTTTGTCCAGCGTTTCGCGGCTGATGGCATAGCGCCGCGACAGGATTTTATATTTGGCCCGGCTGCCAAAAAAGAAGTAAAGGACAAAGCCGATGTAAGGAAGGAAAATAAAGACCAGCAGCCATGCAAGCGTCGTGGTTGTATCGCTTTTGCGGACAAAAAGCAGCGTCAGCACGAAAGCCAGGTTGACGAGGTACAGCGCGGTCAGCGCCCCTGACCAAAGCGACATGGCGCAGCTCCTTTCTGCTCGTGATTGGACATGCCTAATCATATCATATTCAAGTCTGTTTTGCAATTCGGCAGACAGGATGATATAATAGTAAAAACCCGTTAACCGGCGGGGCGGCGGACGTATCCCGTCCCCCTCGATAAAAAGGAGCGAATAAAGATGATCCCCACCATGCAGCAGGCCCGCGAATTGCTGGGCCGGTATAATAAAGAGCCCTTTCATCTGCGCCATGCGGAAATTGTATCGGGCGTCATGGGCTGGTTTGCTCAGCAATACGACCCCGACAATGTGGAATACTGGAAGGTCGTCGGCCTTTTGCACGACCTGGATTTTGAACAGTGGCCGGAGCAGCACTGCGTCAAGTGCCAGCAGCTCATGCGGGACGAGGGCATTGATGAAAGCATCGTTCGCGCCTGCGCCAGTCACGGCTTCGGCATCGGGGACATCGCCTCCGACATCCCGCCCGAGTCGCAGATGGAGAAGATACTGTTCGCCACAGACGAGCTGACGGGACTTATCGGCGCGGCCGCCATCATGCGGCCCAGCAAAAGCGTCGTCGACTTGGAGGTCTCCAGCGTCAAGAAAAAATTCAAGGACAAAAAATTTGCCGCCGGCTGCTCACGCGATGTCATCCGCCAGGGGGCAGAAATGCTGGGCTGGACGCTGGACGAGCTGATGGAAAAAACCATTCTGGCTATGCGCAGCCTGATGGGGCAGATGGAAATTTGACCCTGCGTGCAGCCGGCCGTAAAAGCGGGGGCAGCCTTGCAGTCGCGGTTCCCCGCGTTTTACATGCGCCCCTGCCGGCGTCACAGCCCGCAGGGGCCGCAGGGCGGCGTAATGGGACAGGCCGGGTCCTTCAGCGCTTCCAGTATGCCGTTCTTGACGCCGGCTTTGATGATGAAATACCCCAGGCCATACAGTATGGCCAGCACAATGATGATGAGCAGGATATTGTCGCTGATGATGCTCTGCATCCCGCCCCCGTGGGCGGTTGCCGGCGCGCAGTCGTAATCCATGTCTGGTTCCCCTTTCTTTTATTTGCAGGCTGTTACCAATCTATGCGTTTTTGCCTGAAAGGTGCGCAAACAAATGGGGAAAGGGGAAAAAGCCTGCCCTGCCAGGGGTAAGCTTTTTTTGCGGGGGATGCAATAAAATGCGTCCTTCACGCATGTATCTTATATAACGGGGGGAAATGGGATGCTTTCTCTTTGCTGGGCGATGGCGGAAATGGCGCCGGATGGCGACGAACGCCTTCGGATCGAGCATTGCATCGCCGACATAGCGGCGGGCGACGGTTCCGCCCTGTCCTATCTGTACGAAAAAACGCGGGCGGCCGTTTACGGCTTTGCCCTGAGCATTGTCAAAAACCGGCATGACGCCGAGGATATTTTGCAGGACACCTATCTGCGCATCCATGCGGCTGCGGGGTCCTATACGCCCAACGGCAGCCCCATGCCGTGGATATTGACCATTGCGCGCAACCTGGCCCTGATGAAGCTGCGCCAGCGCGCCCGCACAGGCGAAATGCCGGAAGAAGAGCTGTTCGCCCTGGAATCGCCCGATATCCCGCCCGACGAAAGGCTGGTGCTGGAGCAGGCCATGCGCGTTTTGGGGGATGAAGAGCTTAAGGTCGTCATGCTGCATGCCGTCGCCGGGTTTAAGCACCGTGAAATCGCGCAGATGCTGGATATGGCGCTGCCCACTGTTTTATCAAAATACAACCGTGCGCTGAAAAAGCTGAGAACCAGACTGGAAGGGGTGTAAAAGGCTATGCGGAACGAAGACATGGAAAAAAAGCTCAGGCTGGCTGTTGAGCACGCGACGCCTGACGTGCTGGACAGTATCCTGGCCCGGCTGGAGACAGAGCGCCCCTCCGTCATCCCCATGCCGATTAAGCCCCGCCGCAAAAACGGCTGGATGGCGCGGGCTACCGCTGTTGCGGCCATGGCTGTGGTTTTGGTCGGCGTATCGTTCGGCGGGTACCGCTTCGGCGTATCGCACCGGGTTGATTCCGTCATTGAGCTGGACGTCAACCCCAGTATCGAGCTGCAGGTCAACAGCAGCGAGCGGGTGCTGGACGTGCGCGCCCTGAACGCCGACGCTGAAGGCATCATTGACGGGATGGATTTGAAGGGAACAAGTCTCGACGTCGCTGTCAACGCCCTGGTGGGATCCATGCTGACAAACGGATATATCAACGACCTGGCAAACTCTATTCTGGTGTCGGTGGAAAACAACGACGCCGCCCGCGGCGCCGAGCTGCAGCAGCGGCTGACCGATGAGATCGGCGCCCTTCTCAGCGCCAGCTCGGTCGACGGGGCCATACTCAGCCAGACAGTACAGGCCTCCGACCCTGAAGCGAGCCGTATGGCGGACGCTTACGGCATTTCACAGGGAAAGGCGGCGCTGATTATCCAAATCCTGGCGCAAAATCCGCTTTTACAGGAAGGGGATCTTGTTGGGCTGACCATCAACGAGCTCAACCTGCTGTTAACGTCGCGGGACACCCAGCTTTCCTCTGTACAGTCGACGGGTACGGCCAGCGACAAAGCCTACATCGGCGTTGACGCCGCAGCCCAGGCCGCCATGCAGGCGGCAGGGGTCACGGAGGCGCAGCGACTCAAGACCGAGCTGGACGCCGAGGACGGCCGTATGGTCTATGAGGTAGAGTTTATTTCGGGCGATTCGGAATACGAATATGACATTGATGCGGTGACGGGTGAGGTGGTTAAAGCCGGACGGGAGCGATATGACGGTTATCCGTCCAATCCCCGACCAGTCAATCCGGGGCAGAATAACCAGGGAGGCAGTCTGTCCGGCCTTATCGGGGAAACAGCGGCCGAGGACATTGCCCTGGCCCACGCGGGCATTACCCGCGCCGAAGCGGGGTATATCAAAACCGAGCTGGATATAGACGACGACGGTGACGACCCCGACAAATATGAGGTGGAGTTCTATGTCGGCCGCACGGAATATGACTATGAGATTGAAGCCTACACTGGCGTCATACTGGATGCCGACTGGGATTATGACGATTAAAGGCAAATAGCATGCAGAAAAAGACCCCGGTGCCCGCAGGTCGCCGGGGTTCTGCTGTCAACAGCGGCAAGAGGAGCACGGCTGGACAGGCAAACCAAAAGGGCCCTGCGGCAGGCGCCGGCCGGGCCCGGCAACATATGGAGGGAAATGAATGAAAAAAGCGGCATGGATTGGAACCGGCGTTATGGGCGCCCAGCAGGCGGGTCATCTTGTTAAAGGCGGGTACGAGGTTACCGCGTATAACCGCACATATGAAAAAGC
>CAJMOV010000016.1 GCA_905215125.1 uncultured bacterium
GTTCATGATGCTGTATGACGTCAGTGAGGTTCTGGGGCAAGGCTTCAAGCCGGCGGGAGAGGAATAAACGGGCGCAGGACGCGTCCTGGCCCGCCGGACGGACAAATTCAATAAAAAAAAGCCCCTGCGGCGCCGCGGGGGCTTTTTTATGAAGGCAACGTTATCTCTGCTCGTTCTGTTCGTTGTTGTTCTGGGTGTTTTTGTCCTGCTTGTTCTGCTGGTTATTCTTATTGTGCTGATTGCTTTTCATGTGTTTTCACCTCGCTTTGCCCATATTTTTGCCAAAACAAAGGGAGATATACAAGAAAAATTTTCCGCTTAATCCCAGCTCAGGGTCAAGCGGCCCGCCGCCTTTTTAAAGTGCAGAAACAGGAAGCAGCGCTCCCCTTTTTGAAGCTCTATCCTGCCGGTGGGGTGGCTTTCATCCAAAACGAGAAGGGGCATTTTGTGTCTGTCCTGGATTTCGACGCGCACACCGCCTTTGTCGACAGCGCTTTCCAAGGCAAAAGTGAAGCTGCCGCCGCGCCGCAGGGGCAGGACGCGCCGCATTGTGCCGTTGCAGTAGGAAAAGCTGGCGGTACAGCGATCCCTTCGCATGGAGCAAACGAAAAGAACCGCCGCCATGCACTGTGTCGCCGCATAGCCGTGGATATAGAGCTGCCAGATGATGAGACTGACGGCCAAGATGATCGAAACAGGGAGAAAAAGGCTCAACCCGTCAGGCATTGTCGACGACCTCACCGTTTTCATCCAGTAGGTAAATGGCGTACACGGTTCCCAGCTGCAGGGGATAGGACTCCATGACACTGCCGTCGAAAACGACGCGGATGCTGTCACCTACAGCGACGTCCGGCGCGCCGGAAGCGGAAACGACATTGAGCGGTACCGTAACCTCGCTGCCGGCGGAAATGCTGCCGCTCTCACACGATGTACACTCGACAGAGAGACCGCCGTCCAGGATATCCAGCACGACGGCGTCAAAATAGTCCTGACCGTTGACATCTGTATCCTGGCCGCCGCACGCGGCAAGCAGGAACAGAAAAAGTGCGGAAAACAGGCAAAAGGTCTTTTTCAATGGCAGCTCCCTCCTGAAGGTTGATGCTGTTGAGACGGTGGAGACCCATGAAAGGTTCCGCTACGTCAGGATGGGACGGGGCCCAGACCCAGCGCGCCGCACAGGAAAAAGAAGACCGCAACTGCAAGCGGCACCAGCAGCAGCCCCGCGCCGACGACGGCCGATTGCAGGCAGGGCAGGCCGCGGATTTTGCGCACAAGGGCATAAAGCAGTACAGCGGCCACGGAAAACAGGCAGAACAGGGGGAGAAAAACAAGCCCGAGCGTCAGGAATAAAGCCCCTGCGTCGATAAGCCCCGAGCTGATGTTTTCCGCCAGCAGCAGGGAGGACAGAAGGACAAAGACGAAAATGAGGATGAGACAAAGCGCCTTGCGTTCCCGCCGGCGCTGCCGCGCGGCCAGGTCAAGGGCATTGAGAATGGCTTCTGACGCTTGGACGCCGGTTACAGCGGGAGAATACATTTTTTCTGACTTCATAATTTCCATTACGCTGACACCCAGAGCCCGCGCCAGCGGCTCGATGGTACCTATATCAGGGAAGCAAAGCCCCCGCTCCCATTTGCTGACGGCCTTGTCGGTCACCCCAAGGGCCCGGCCAAGCTGAGCCTGTGTCAGCCCCTTTTCTTTGCGCAGCGCAGCGATAAAGGCGCCGAATCTATTGGCATCCGTTGTCAACCACTCCTTTCGCCTTTCAGCATACACCGCGGCGGGTAAAGATGCAACCGACCAGCGGTAGAATGGCGCGCTGTGCGCATCGACCGCCGGTTTACCCTGTCAGTGCGCCCGCAGCGCTGCAAGTGTTGTGCTTTACAGGGAAATATGATAAAATATTATGAAACGATTTTCCACATTTTCAATACGGAGGCTGTATTATCTATGTCCGGACATTCCAAATGGCATAACATTGCCCGTAAAAAGGGCCTGGTCGACCAGAAGCGCGCCAAGGTCTTTACCCGCTACGCACGCGAAATGGCCATCGCCATCCGCGAAGGCGGCGCCGACCCGACCAGCAACTCCAAGCTGAAAGATATTATTTCCAAGGCCAAGGGCGACAATGTGCCCAACGACAACATCAACCGCATCCTGCAAAAATACCAGGGCGGCGCCCAGGCGGAAAATTATGAGCACATCAATTATGAAGGCTACGGCCCGGCCGGCGTTGCCGTCATCGTCGAAACCATCACCGACAACCGCAACCGCACCGTGTCGGAAATGCGCCATTACTTCGACAAATACGGCGGCAACATGGGGGCGGCCGGCTGCGTGTCGTGGCAGTTTGACCAGAAGGGCGTCCTTGTCGTCGAAGCGGAGGAGCGCGACGAAGAGGAGGTCATGATGCAGGCGCTGGACGCCGGCGCCAGTGACTTTGACGCCGACGGAGATGTTTTTGAAATTTACACCGATCCCAATGACCTGGAAAAGGTCAGGGATGCGCTGGCCGCGCAGGGCTTCGCCTTCCTGGAGGCCGAGGTGCAGATGGTCCCGCAGAATTATATCACCCTGACAAATGAGGACGATATTAAAAATATGAACAAGCTGCTGGAAATGATGGACGGCAACGACGACGTCCAGAATGTCTGGCACAACTGGGAAAACGCCGACGAGTAATCCCACGGAAAAGGAGCAGTCTTGCCCATGACCGATCAATCGAAAATCCGCAATTTTTCCATTGTCGCCCATATTGATCACGGCAAATCGACGCTGGCCGACCGCCTGCTGCAAATGTGCAACGCTGTCAGCGAGCGGGAGATGACCTCTCAGCTTCTGGACAACATGGAGCTGGAGCAGGAGCGCGGCATCACCATCAAGGCGCGCGCCGTGCTTTTGGAGTATGATGCAATGGACGGCCAGCGCTACCGTCTCAACCTCATCGATACGCCGGGCCATGTCGACTTCAATTACGAGGTCTCCCGTTCCCTCGCCGCCTGCGAGGGGGCTGTTTTGGTCGTTGACGCCGCCCAGGGCATTGAAGCGCAGACATTGGCCAATACCTATCTCGCTTTGGAAAACGACCTGGAAATTGTCCCGGTTATCAATAAAATCGACCTGCCTTCGGCCGATCCCAAGCACGCCAAGGAGGAAATCGAGGAAATCATCGGCATCCCCGCCATGGACGCGCCGGAGGTGTCCGCCAAGCAGGGCATCAACATCCGCGACGTTTTGGAGCGTATTGTCTCCGACGTGCCGCCGCCGGGCAAGGGACGGGACGACTGCGCCCGCGCTCTGATTTTCGACAGCCAGTACGACCCGTACCGCGGCGTCATCGTCTATGTCCGTGTGTTTGACGGCGAATTTCGCCCCGGCATGAAAATCCGTATGATGGCCACAGGGGCCGAGTTCCAGATCGTCGAGACGGGCTATCTGCGCCCGCTCGGTCTCGAGCCGTGTGAGGGGCTGTCGGCAGGCGAGGTCGGATACATCACGGCGTCCATCAAAAGCGTGGGCGACACCCGCGTGGGCGACACCGTCACCACGCTGGAAAAGCCGGCAAGGGAAGCGCTGCACGGCTACCGCAAGGTACAGCCCATGGTTTTTTCCGGCCTGTACCCCGCCGACGGCAAGAAGTACCCTGACCTGCGCGACGCGCTGGAGAAGCTGCAGCTCAACGACGCCTCCCTGACCTATGAGCCGGAAAGCTCGGCCGCGCTTGGCTTTGGCTTCCGCTGCGGCTTTTTGGGCCTTTTACACCTGGAAATCATCCAGGAGCGGCTGGAAAGGGAATACGACCTGGATCTCATCACGACAGCGCCCAGTGTTATTTACCACGTTAAAATGATGAGTGGAGAAGAGCTGGTCATTGACAATCCCCTCAATTTCCCCAACCCGGGCGAAATCGAGTATGCCGAGGAGCCCATTGTCAAGGCCAGCATTATCACCCCGTCGGAATACGTCGGCAATCTGATGGAGCTGTGCCAGAACCGCCGCGGCGTGTACAAGGACATGAAGTATATCGACACCAACCGCGTCGAGCTGCACTATGAGCTGCCGCTTAACGAGATCATCTATGACTTTTTCGATGCGCTCAAATCCCGCACGCGCGGCTATGCCTCTCTGGATTATGAGCTTCTGGGGTATCAGCGGTCCAAGCTGGTCAAGCTGGATATCCTGCTCAACGGCACCGTCGTCGACGCGCTTTCGTTTATTGTACACGTCGACAAGGCGTATGAGCGCGCGCGCCGCATTGTGGAAAAGCTCAAGGACAACATCCCGCGGCAGATGTTTGAAATCCCTATCCAGGGGGCCATCGGCGGCAAAATCATCGCCCGCGAGACGGTCAAGGCCCTCCGCAAGGACGTTTTGGCCAAATGCTATGGCGGCGATATCACCCGCAAAAAGAAGCTGCTGGAAAAGCAGAAGGAAGGCAAAAAGCGTATGCGCTCGCTCGGCACCGTCGAAGTCCCGCAGGAAGCCTTTATGGCTGTGCTGCGCCTGGACGAAGACTAACAGCCCGCCCCTGTCGGGGCGTCAACGAAAGAAGGCCACCCCATGCTGGGTATTTATATTCACATCCCCTTTTGCCGGAAAAAGTGCGCGTACTGCGACTTTTGCTCGACGAGCGCCTTTGATGAAAAGACGCTGGATCGCTATGTACAGGCGCTGACGGCCCAGTTTGACGATTTTTTTATCAAAGGGGGTCGATACGAAGCGGACACCGTCTATTTCGGCGGCGGCACCCCGTCGGTGCTCGGGGGGAAGCGTATCGCCCATATGCTCAAAGAGCTGGAAAGGCGCGTCGTCCTCAAGCATCCGGAAATCACAGTGGAAGTCAACCCGGAAAGCTGCGATAAGCGCCTGTTCAAAGCGTTGCGCGCCGCGGGGGTTAACCGCATCTCCATGGGGGTGCAGTCAGCCGACGATGATGAGCTGAAGGCCCTCGGGCGGCTGCACAGCTTTGCCCAAGCGGCTGAAGCGGCGGAGCTTTGCAAAAAGTACTGCACGGATAACCTGTCCGTCGACCTGATGTACGGCCTGCCGGGGCAGACGATGGACGGGCTTTCCCATTCCGTCGACGCGCTGATCGGCCTTGAGCCCCAGCATATTTCCTGTTACGCCCTCAAGGTGGAGGAAGGGACCCCCATGGCCAAAGCCCGCGTCGTCCAGCCCGACGATGACGAGCAGGCCGATATGTATCTTTTCCTTGTGGATCGGCTGAGAGAAAAGGGATTCGAGCAATACGAGATTTCCAATTTCGCGCGCGCCGGCAGGGCTTCCCGCCATAACAGCAAGTATTGGGATCTCAGCGAATATATTGGCTTTGGATGCGCCGCGCACAGCTTTTATGGGGGCAAGCGCTTCAGCTTCACCCGCGATATTGCGGGTTTTATGGAGGGGGCGCTGGGAAAAGCGCCCATCATCGAGCAGGCGGATGAGCTTGCCTTTGGCAACCGCAACGGCGAATACGTCATGCTCAAGCTGCGCACCAGCGCCGGCATTGATGAGGATGAATTTTACAAGCGCTTTCATATGGACTTCGCCCCTTATGCCAGAAGGTTGGAAAAGTTTGTTGCGACAGGGCACGCCGAATATCGCGGCGGCGCGTGGCGGCTGACGCCTAAGGGTTTTTTGGTGTCCAACGCCATTTTGGGGGAAGTGCTTGAAGGTCTGGGGGAAGACGAATAATCTGAAAAGGAGAATGTCGGGATGCAGCATGTCGGCACGCAGACGCTGGAAACGCCCCGCCTGACCCTGCGCCGCTTTACACGGCAGGACGCGCCCGCTATGTATAGCGGCTGGGCGGCGGATCCCGAGGTGACGAGGTATGTTTCCTGGCCGGCCCACAAGGACATCGGCGTCACCGCGGCGCTGCTCGAGCTGTGGGAAGAAGCGTACCGGCTGGACAGCGAATACAACTGGTGCATTGTGCTGGGGGGAAGCCCCATCGGCTCTGTCGGCCTGGTTGATGTTGATGGAAAGCTGCGCAAGGCGTATTTGGGCTATGTCCTCGCTCGTCCGTATTGGGGGCGGGGCATTGCCACTGAAGCTGCGGCCGCCGTCCTTGACTATTCTTTTTTCAAGGCAGGATTTCACCGCATTGCAGCCATTCACAATCCGGATAATCTGGCTTCGGGCGCTGTTATGCGCAAGCTGGGCATGCAGCGGGAAGGGCGCATACGCGGGGCTTTCATGGACAATCAGGGGCGGTATATCGACGTAGAGCAGTACGCCATCCTGAGCAGGGAGTGGAAGGAGAGGCGCCATGCTTTCATTGGCTGATCTGGCGGCTAGGCATCGCGCGCTGTCCATTATCGGCATGTGTAAAAACGCCGGGAAGACGACGGTGCTGGGCGCTTTGCTCGGCCCGCCGGAACGGGCGGGAGAGGGACTGGCGCTGACCTCCATCGGCCGTGACGGCGAAAGCAGGGACGTCGTTACCGATACGCCAAAGCCGCCTGTCTATATCGGCAGAGGGGCCCTGATCGCCACGGCGGAGGGCCTTTTGCCCATGTGCGACGCAACGCGGGAAATTGTCGGCGCCACCGGTATCCACACTCCGATGGGAGAGGTCGTTATTTTCCGCGCCCTGTCAGACGGGTATGTGCAGTTGGGCGGGCCCTCGATGAACAGCCAGCTTGCCTGGCTGCGCGAGCGCTTTTTCGTGCTGGGCGCGCGGCGCGTCGTCATCGATGGGGCGGCAGGACGGCGCAGCCTGTGCTCCCGCGCCGTGGCAGAGAGTACCATTTTGTGTGTCGGGGCGTCTTACCATCGCGATATGGGCGTCGTCGTACAGGACGCCGCTCATGTCTGCGGGCTTTTGTCGCTGCCGGCGCTGGAGCATGAGCAGATGGAGCGGCTGCCGGTTGACGCGCGGTATGCCCTTCTGCGCCCCGGTGGGGATGTCGTGGTATGGGAAGGCGGCGATATGGCGCTTTGGCTCAAGCGGATGGGCGGGCGCGGCGTTTTAGCGGCCGGCGGAGCGGTGACCGACGCGCTGCCGGGCGGGATAATGCGGTCGGGCATCCGCCCCGAGGGGCTGACGCTCGTTGCGGGGGACGCATCCAAGCTGCTGCTGACGCGCCGGGCTATGGAAGGCTGGATCAGACGCGGGGGAAGGATGGCTGTCCGCGACACTGTTGAGCTGGCGGCCGTTACCATCAACCCGGTCTCGGCCTATGGATGGCGTTTTGATACGCGCCAGTTTCTGGAGACAATGGCGGCGGCCGTCGCCGTCCCTGTCGTCGACGTGATGGGAGGATACCATGCTTGAGCCCTCTTATAAGCAAAAGCAATCGACGGGGCTGCAGTGGGTTTTTGACGAGCTGCACCCTGTTTCTGCATACGGACATGAGCGTTTGCACGCTCTGCGCCCCTATGCGCCTGAGGAAAGGGAGGAGCTGGAGAGGGAGCTGGACGCGGTTGCTCGTCTGCTTTCGGCAGACGTCGATATGGTCGGCGTTTTCTCCCAGCTTCGGCACGGGTTTGTACATGTCAAGAATTTACGTCGTACCTTTGTGCGCTGCCGCGAGGTGACGTTGAGCGAGGTCGAGCTGTTTGAGATCAAGTCCTTCCTGCTTCAGCTGGAGCGCGCAGCGCCTCTTGCGCGGAGGCTGGAAGAAGAATTGGGCGTGCAGGGCACAGCGCTCGATCCATGCGCCGGCGCGCTTGCGCTGCTGGATATCGACGGCCGGCACACGGCCGCCTTTTCCGTCAGCGATCGCTATTCTGAAGCGCTGGCCGCTGTGCGGAAGGAGAAGCGGGAGCTTGAAGAAGAGATCCGACGTCTGGGCCGGCCGGGTGGCGACGAATTGCAGGTCCGGCGCACCGCCGTCATCGCGCGCGAGGAGCAGGAAGAGCTGGCTGTCCGCGAAAGGCTGACTGAGGGACTGCGTGCCTGGATGGATGCGCTGGAGGAAAACGCCGACCGCATCGGCCGCATAGATTTGCTGATAGAAAAGGCCAGACTGGCCCGGCAGTGGGGCGGCGTGCGCCCTGAGCTGACGGGCGGCACCCACATCTGTCTGCGGCAGATGAAAAACCCCTACGTCGCGCAGGCCGTGCAGCACAGCGGCGGGCGCTTTACGCCGGTTGACATTACGCTGACGGGCGGCGCTACCGTCATTACCGGGGCCAATATGGGGGGGAAAAGCGTTGCGCTGCGCACCGTCGTCCTCAACGTCGTGCTGACGCACATGGGCTTTTTCCCCTTTGCCGAAAGCGCCCGGATTCCTATGCTGGACGACGTATTTCTCATCGCCGAGGACGGACAGTCAATCGGGCAGGGGCTGTCCAGCTTCGGCGCTGAGATATCGTCTCTGGGGGAGGCGCTCGACGCCATGCGGGGCAGGAAATGCCTGCTGGTGCTGGACGAGTTTGCGCGCGGAACCAACCCCGAGGAGGGGGGACGCATTGTGCGCGCCCTGGTGCGCTATCTCAATGAGCAGGACTGTATTTCCTTGTTGGCTACCCACTATGACGGCGCGGCGCAGTACGCGGCGGGGCATTACCAGGTTGCCGGCCTGCGGGACGTCGACACCGCGCAGCTGAAGCAGGCGCTCAACGTCAGCGGCGGAGGGATGGAGGTTATCCAGCGCACGATGGATTACCGCCTGCTGCCAGTCGGTGCGCAGGAAAGCTGCCCGCGCGACGCGCTGACCATTTGCCGCTTGCTGCTGCCGCAGAGGGATCTGATGGAAATGATCGAACAAAGCTATTGACAAACGCGGAAAAAAACGGTATGCTTTTATTAACGACATCTTAATATTGAGTGAATAGAGGCGCGAAGAATCAGGTAGGTCTCGGTTGATGGGCGGCAGATGCCCGGTGCCGGGGGTGAATGGGTTTTTCGCCGAAAGGGTTCGCCGTATCGCCGCGGGAACACTTGGGGGCTGCGCTCAGCGCGCTGTTCCTGTCATGTTTGCACATGAAGAGCTATTGATCTTTTCTTGAGATCAATAGCTTTTTTGTTATTCTGGGGACAAGAGTGCCTGTCCGCAGAACGCAGGGCATGAAGCGCTATGAACCAAATGGATTCTTTTGGTTTGTGGTGCTTTTTTATTTGCGCCATTTTTCAAAGCCCTATTCATAAGGCGGCGGAACCGACGATGCGGATAGCAAGCGCTTTAGGGAAAAACTGTATTTGGCAAATCAGGATTCAGATACATTCAGCTTTTAGAAAGCGGTAAAAATTGAAGGGGGAATGAAAGGATGAAATCCACTATTCGGCTGCGTATGAGCGCACATGACGCCCACTATGGCGGCAATCTGGTCGACGGGGCGCGTATGCTGGGGCTGTTCGGCGACGTGGCGACTGAGCTGCTCATCCTGCACGACGGCGACGAGGGCTTATTCCGCGCCTACGACAGCGTGGAGTTTTTGGCGCCCGTTTATGCGGGGGACTACATCGAAGCGACAGGAGAAATCACTGAGGTGGGAAATACCTCGCGCAAAATGGTTTTTGAGGCGCGCAAGGTCATCGGGCCGCGGCCCGATATCAACGATTCCGCCTGCGACGTGCTGGAGACGCCCGTCGTCGTCTGCCGCGCCAGCGGCACCTGTGTCGTGCCGCGCGACAAGCAGCGCAAGGGGGGGAAGCTGTAATGGAAAAGCTGATCATCACCGCCTGCATTTGCGGGGCGGAAGTCACTAAGCAGCACAATCCGGCGGTGCCCTATAGTGTGGAGGAAATCGCCCGGGAAGCCAAGAGCGCCTATGACGCCGGCGCTTCCATCATCCACCTGCATGTGCGGTGGGACGACGGCACGCCGACCCAGGACAAAGGCCGCTTTGCCGAATGCTTTGACGCCATCCGGGCCCTTTGTCCCGACGTCATTATTCAGCCCTCTACGGGCGGGGCGGTCGGCATGTCTAATGACGAGCGGCTACAGCCCATTGAGCTTCGGCCCGAAATGGCGACGCTTGACTGCGGCACCTGTAACTTCGGCGGCGACGAAATTTTCGTCAACACGGAAAACATGATCGCCGACTTTGGGAAAAAGATGATTGATCTCGGCATCAAGCCGGAAATCGAAGTCTTTGACAAGGGCATGATCGACATGGCCCTGCGCCTGAGAAAAAGGGGATTTATTCTGGATCCCATGCACTTTGATTTTGTCATGGGGGTCAACGGCGGTATTACGGGGGAAATGCGAGACCTGGTCTTTATGAAAGAAAGCCTTCCGGCCGGCAGCACCTGGACGGCAGCCGGCGTCGGCAGGTTCGAGTTTCCCGTTGTCACCGGCGCCATTTTGATGGGCGGCCACGCTCGCGTCGGGTTTGAAGATAACGTCTACCTGTCCAAGGGAACCCTGGCGCGCAGCAACGGCGAGCTGGTGGAAAAAGCCGTCCGCATTTCTCGCGAGCTGGGCCGCGAAATTGCAGGCCCGGCCGAGGTGCGGGACATCCTGGGGCTCAAGGCGAGATAAAACAACAAAGCTACATACAATCAATCGACAGGAGGAGTAAATTATGGCTATGAAAGGCAACAAATACGGCGTACACCGCGTTATCGAACCCAAAGGGGTACTGACGCAGGCAGCATACCGCATTGACAACGATATGAGCAAGCGTTACTCTAACGAAATTATCTGCGACGTCATTTCGCTGAATATTGATTCGGCGTCCTTTACACAGATCGAGGATGCCTGCGGCCACGACCCCAAGAAGATTGGGGATATGATCCTCTCTATCGTGGCCGAGCGCGGCAAGCAGCAGAATCCCGTCACCGGGTCGGGCGGTATGTTCATCGGCAAGGTGGCGTATATCGGAGAAGACCTGGTCGAGACCTGCGGGCTCAAGGTGGGGGACAAAATCGCATCCCTCGTCTCGCTGTCCATGACACCGCTCAAGATCGATAGAATCAAGGAAATCCACATGGACATTGACCGTGTAGACATCGACGGCCAGGCCGTGCTGTTTGAAAGCGCCATCTATGCCAAGCTGCCTGACGACATGAGCGAAGCGCTGGCGCTGGCCGCTCTCGACGTTGCAGGAGCGCCGGCCCAGGCGCGCAAGCTGCCCAAGGAGGGGGACAGCGTCCTCATTCTGGGTGCCAACGGTAAGTCGGGCGTGCTGTGCGGCTACGAAGCGCTGAAAAAGGTCGGTCCGAGCGGCAACGTCGTCGGCGTCGTCCGCAACCCTAAGCAGGTTGACGATCTGATGAAGCTGGGCGTTTACAGCAAGGTTATCGTCGCCAGCGCGACCGAGCCGGTCGCCGTGCTGGAAGCGGCACTTGAGGCCAACGGCGGCAGGGAATACGATATCTCCATTTCCTGCGTCAATGTGGAAAACTGCGAGATGAGCGCCATCCTGCCAGTGCGCGACGGCGGAATCGTCTATTTCTTCTCCATGGCGACCAGCTTTACCAAGGCGGCGTTGGGCGCCGAAGGGGTGGGCAAGGACGTCACCATGATCGTCGGCAACGGCTACACCAAGGACCATGCGGACATCACCCTCAACATTCTGCGCGAAAGCGAAAAGCTGCGCAAGCTCTTTGACGAAAAATACTTGAAAGGGGCCGGCGCAATGCAGGCATACCGCAAAAGCCGTGAACCGGGCATGTTCCGCGATGTGTCCGACCGGGATTGGAACGACTGGAAATGGCAGGTCCGCAACCGCGTTGAAACGCTGGAGGATCTCAAAAAGCATCTTGATCTTTCGCCTGAGGAAGAGGACGGCGTCAAAAAATGCCTGGGCACCCTGCGCATGGCCATCACGCCATATTATCTCTCCCTGATCGATCCCCGTAGTCCTCACGATCCCATACGCCGCCAGGCGGTGCCGACGGCTGACGAGGTTTACCGCTCTCCGGCCGATGTGCTCGACCCGCTGCATGAGGACACCGATTCCCCCGTGCCAGGGCTGACCCACCGCTACCCCGACCGCGTGCTGCTGCTGCTGACGGATCAGTGCTCGATGTACTGCCGGCACTGCACCCGCCGCCGCTTTGCCGGGCAGAAGGACAGCGCCGTCGCCATGGAGCAGATTGACCGGTGCATCGACTATGTCGCACGCACGCCGCAGGTACGCGACGTGCTGCTGTCCGGCGGCGACCCTCTGCTTTTAAGCGATGAGCGGCTGGAGAGCATTATCTCCCGTCTGCGCGCCATTGAGCATGTGGAAATCATCCGCATCGGCTCGCGTACCCCGGTCGTGTGCCCTCAGCGCATTACGCCCGAGCTGTGCAGCATGCTTAAGAAATACCATCCCATTTGGCTCAACACCCACTTCAATCACCCGGATGAAATCACCGAAGAATCGGCGGCTGCCTGCGCCCGCCTGGCCGACGCTGGCATCCCGCTGGGCAACCAGACGGTGCTGCTCGCTGGCGTCAACGACTGCGTGCATGTCATGAAGCAGCTGGTGCAGGCTTTGGTGCGCATCCGCGTGCGGCCCTATTACATCTACCAATGCGACCTGTCCTACGGGCTGGAGCACTTCCGGACCCCGGTGTCGAAGGGTATTGAAATCATCGAGGGCCTGCGCGGCCACACGTCAGGCTACTGTGTGCCCACCTTTGTCGTCGACGCGCCGGGCGGCGGCGGCAAGACCCCCGTCATGCCCAATTATGTCATCTCACAGAGCGCCCACCGCGTCATCCTTCGTAATTTTGAGGGGGTCATTACCACCTATACCGAGCCGGAAAATTACCGCGAAACCTGCCAGTGTGAAGTGTGCCGGGGCGAAAAAAAGGCCGATCTCATCGGCGTGGCCGGCCTGGAGCAGGGCAGCCAGCTTTCGCTTGAGCCGGTCGGGCTGGCGCGTAACACACGGCATCGGAGTGATAGCGTATGAAAAGCAAGCTGTCGCTTGATGCCGGGCTGATTGCGCAGGCTCGGGAGTCGGCACGTTTTGTAGCGGACGACGTGCAGAGGTATATTGATATGCATACGACGGTCGCTGTCGAGCGGGCGGTTTGCCGCCTGTTGGGGGTGGATGGCGTCAGCGCAGACGATGTACCGCTGCCCAATGTCGTTGTCGATCATTTGCTGGAAAAGGGGGCGCTGGCCAGGGGCGCCGCCTTTTGGCTGGGAAGCGCCATGGCGCAGACCGGTAAAACGCCCTGCGAAATTGCCCGGGAAATTGCTGAGGATCGCCTTGCTTTAACGGCTCTGCCCCCTGCAAACGACCGCGCTATCGAGCAGGCGCTGCATGGCCCCGTGCAGTCGGCGCTGGAGCGCATTTTGCGTCACCGCCGCGGCCGGGAAGGGTTTATCGCGTCGCACGGCGGGGAAAAGCAGGGGCCGTGGCTGTACCTCATTGTGGCGACGGGCAATATTTACGAGGATATCGTCCAGGCCAAGGCGGCTGCAAAGCAAGGGGCCGATGTCATCGCCGTCATCCGTACGACGGGGCAGTCGCTGCTCGACTACGTCCCCTATGGCGCGACGACAGAAGGGTTTGGCGGCACCTACGCCACGCAGGAAAACTTCCGCCTGATGCGGGCTGCGCTCAATGAGGTGGGCGAGCAGGAGGGGCGCTATATCCGCCTTTGCAACTACTGCTCCGGCCTGTGCATGCCAGAAATTGCCGCCATGGGCGCGCTGGAGGGGCTGGACGTTATGCTCAACGACGCGCTGTATGGTATCCTATTCCGCGACATCAATATGAAACGGACCATTGTCGACCAGTATTTCTCGCGTGTCATCAACGGCTTTGCCGGAGTCATCATCAATACAGGGGAAGACAATTACCTGACGACGGCTGATGCCGTCGAGGAAGCGCATACCGTACTGGCCAGCCAGTTCCTCAATGAGCAGTTCGCCCTTCAGGCTGGCCTGCCGGAGGAGCAGATGGGGCTGGGCCATGCCTTTGAAATTTCGCCCGACGTGCGCAACGGATTTTTATTTGAGCTTGCACAGGCGCAGATGGCGCGGGAAATTTTCCCCAAAGCGCCGCTGAAATACATGCCGCCGACCAAGTTCATGACGGGCAATATCTTCCGCGGCCATGTACAGGACGCCCTGTTCAACATGACGACCATTTTAACCGGACAGAAGATCCACCTGCTGGGCATGATGACCGAGGCTATCCACACCCCCTTTATGTCAGACCGCGCGCTTTCCATTGAAAATGCGCAGTATATCTTCCGCACCATGGCTGACCTGGGGGAGGAAATCCAGTTTAGGCAGGGCGGAATCATCCAGTCGCGCGCAGCGGAGGTGCTGGAAAAGGCGGCGGCCCTGCTGCGCGATATCGAGGGCCTGGGCCTGTTCCAGACGCTGGAGCGGGGTATTTTTGCCGATATCAAGCGCCCGCAGGATGGCGGCAAGGGACTGGCCGGCGTCGTGCCAAAGGAACAGGGGTACTTCAACCCCTTTATTCCACTGATGAAAGGGAAGGGGGGCGCCGACGCATGAGCTCGGGACTGTACAACACCGGCAGCCGCGACTTTGATAAAACGCTGAATCCTAGGGCGCTGCGCGCTTACGGCGATACGATGAACGACGGCAAGGTGCAGCTGTCTTTCACACTTCCGGTCCGCGACGATGAAAAGGGGGCGGAAGCCGCCCGTCTGATGGCAAAAAAAATGGGCGTCTCCGACCCCTCGGTCGCCCATCGGCAGGCGTTGGACGGGGGATTTACCTTTTACGTCGTCTATGGTAGCAGCGTCCATACGGTTGACTATGAAAGCATCCAGGTTCTGGAAGTAGAAAGCGAAACCATGGAGATGGAAGAGGTCAACGATTACATCCGGCGCAATATCGGGAGAAAAATTGTCGTTATCGGCGCGTCGACGGGGACGGACGCGCACACCGTCGGCATCGACGCCATTATGAACCGAAAGGGCTTTGCCGGCCATTATGGCCTGGAGCGCTATGAGATGATTGAAGCATATAACTTGGGCAGCCAGGTTTCCAACGAGGAATTTGTCGAAAAAGCCCGCGAGTTGCACGCGGATGTCCTGCTGGTTTCACAGACGGTTACGCAGAAGGACGTTCACATTGACAACCTGACAGGCCTTGTCGAGCTGCTGGAGGCTGAGGGGCTGCGCGAGCATGTTGTATTATGCTGCGGCGGAGCGCGTATTTCTCACGAGCTGGCTAAAGAATTGGGGTATGACGCCGGGTTTGGCGCCGGTAAGTACGCCGATGATGTCGCGTCCTTTGCCGTCATAGATATGGTGCGGCGGGGAATGGGAAAGGAATAAGCTGCACAGCATACAAAAGGGCGGGGAAATCCCGCCCTTTTTGCATGAAAAGCCTTGACATAGACCATGCTCCAGGTGGTATTCTGAATAGTGAAAGAACACATTGCGGAAAGGAAGCGCAGCCAATGAAAGCAAAGGTATATTTTACACGGGATATTTCAGCTGATGGGCTGATGCGCATTTACGATGCATTGGGTGTCACGCTTAAGGGCAGGGTAGCCGTCAAAATTTCCACTGGCGAGCCGGGCGGACACAACTTCTTACAGCCGCGGCTGATAGCCCCGCTGGTCAGCAAGCTGAATGGTACTATTGTCGAATGTAATACTGCCTATCAGGGGCGCCGATACGACACGCAGGATCACTGGCAGGCCATCCGCGAGCACGGCTTCGCCGATATCGCTCCCTGCGACATCATGGATGAACACGGGGAGATTGCCCTTCCTGTCGAAGGAGGCCTTCACCTTAAGCAAAATTATGTGGGCGAAGGGCTGAAGAAATATCAGTCCATGCTGATGCTGTCCCACTTCAAGGGGCATGCGATGGGCGGCTTTGGCGGCGCGCTTAAAAACATGTCCATCGGGGTGGCGTCATCGCACGGCAAAGCTGTCATCCACGGCAGCGGCGACCCCAGCCAGCTGTGGACGGGGGATCATGATTCCTTCCTGGAGTCGATGGCCGACGCTGATAAAGCCGTTATGGAATATATGGGACGGGAGAATATCGTTTATATCAATGTGGCCAACAATCTGTCGGTTGTGTCTTCATGGTGTCGTCGCCGCTCAAAATCAGAATCAAGTCACCCGGTTTGGC
>CAJMOV010000017.1 GCA_905215125.1 uncultured bacterium
ACCCGTGCCCAGCTCGACGACGGCGCAAGCCAGCTGGCTGCCGGCCGCGAAGCCTTTTCCGCCGAGATTGCCGAAGCCGAGCGCACCCTGACTCAGGCGCAGGCCGACATCGCCGCCGGCGAGCGCGAGCTGGACGACGCGCGCATCCAGCTGGCCGAGGGCGAGCAGGAGTATGAGGAGGGCCGCGCCGAAGCGGAGGAAAAGCTGCTGGACGCCGAATACCAGATCCGCGACGCCGAGCAGGAGATCGCCGAGATCGAAACCCCCAAATGGTATGTGCTGACACGGGAGGAGCTGGTCTCGTGGGTATCCTTTGACAGCAATGCGGAAAAGGTTGCCGCCATCGCCAAGGTTTTCCCCATCTTTTTCTTCCTTGTCGCGGCGCTGGTCACCCTGACCACCATGACCCGTATGGTGGAAGAGCAGCGCACCCAGATCGGCACCCTCAAGGCTCTGGGCTACAGCCGGGGCGCCATCGCCCTCAAATACGTCGTCTATGCCGGGCTGGCCGGGCTTCTGGGCTGCGGCGTCGGGCTGGGCATCGGGCTGTTCCTGTTCCCCTCCATCATCTGGGACGCATACGGCATGCTGTACACCCTGCCTGAGCTGCACTATTCCTTCCAGCCGGAATACGCCCTGCTTTCGGCCGGAGCGCTGATGGCCTGCGCGCTGGGCGCCGCCCTTTTTGCCTGCATCAGCAGCCTGCGCGAGCAGCCGGCCCGGCTTATGCTGCCCAAGGCCCCCAAAGCGGGCAAGCGCGTTTTTCTCGAGCGGGCGCCCTTTATCTGGAAACGGCTCAAGTTTACCCAAAAGGTGACGGTGCGCAACCTGGTGCGCTATAAAAAGCGGTTTTTCATGACAGTCGTCGGCGTCGCCGGCTGTACCGCGCTGCTTTTGACCGGCTTCGGCCTGCGCGACAGCATTGGCGACATCATCGGCAAGCAGTTCAGCGAGCTGTGGCTGTACGACGCCACCGTCTCCATCCGGCATGACGGCGACGACGAGCGCGACTTTCGCGTCCGCAACGCGCTAGAGGGGGCGGACATAGAGGAAACCCTTGCCGTTCACACTGAGGCCGGGCACGCCGAAACGGACGCTTTCCGCTCGGAAACCACTCTTTTTGTCCCGCGCGAGCAGGAAAGGCTGTCCGATTTTATCATCCTGCGCCAGCGGCGCGGGCACGAGACGGTGCCCTTTGCAGACGAAAACGCCGTCGTCATCACTGAAAAGCTGTCGTCCCGGCTGAACGCCGGGGCCGGGGATGAAATCATCATTGAAAATGCCGACGGCGAGCAGGCGGCAGTCACCGTCACCGGCGTGACGGAAAACTACGTCCAAGGCTATGTCTACATGACGGCCGGCGTCTACCGCGCCGCCTTTGGCGAGGAGCCGGAATACACCTCCATCCTGGCCATCACAACGGCGGAGGATGACGCCGGGCGCGACGCGCTGGCCGAGCGGCTGCTGGAGGAGAGCAACATCACCGGCGTGCAGTTCAACCAGGCCCTTCAGGACAGCTTCGCCGATATGCTGAAGAGCATCGACGCCATCATCGTCGTGCTCATCCTCAGCGCCGCAGTGCTCGCTTTTGTCGTACTGTACAACCTGACCAACATCAACATCACCGAGCGGCAGAAGGAGCTGGCCACCATCAAGGTGCTGGGCTTTTACCGCGGCGAGGTGGCGCGCTATATCTTCCGCGAGACCAATCTGCTGGCCTTTTTCGGCACGCTGGCCGGGTTGGCGGTCGGCGTTTACCTGCACGCCTTTGTCGTGCAAACGGCGGAGGTCGACATGGTCATGTTCGGCCGCGACATCGCGCCGCTTTCCTATATCCTGTCCGCAGGGCTGACCATGCTGTTCGCCCTGCTGGTCAACCTTGTCATGCGGCGGCACCTGAGCCGCATCAGCATGGTTGAATCGCTCAAGGCCCCGGAATAAGGAGAAAGAAATGGACAAGCTGCCAGCCGCCGTCCTCAAGGGGGTCGGCGCCCGAGTTGCGTTGAGCATCCTCGCTTTCTTTGCCGCCTTTCCGTGCGTCTTCGCCGCCTTTTTGTACGCCGGCACGCACAGCCTGCCGCTGTGGCTGGGCGCCCTGCCCTTTCTGCCGCTGGGCGCATTGGTCGGCGTCATCTGGAGCGGCCGCTCCCGTCCCAGGTGGGTGCTGATATTTGTGCTGTGCGCCGCGGCGGCGGCAGGTATGTGGGCTTTCTGCGCCCGCTGACCCGCTTTGATTCCAGCTGAAGGGAGGGAAAGACATGGGTATGGCAATCGCCGCTTTTTTTCTCAGCGCCGTCGCCGGGGTCTGGCTGTCCTTCTTTAACCCCGGCCTGGGCGTCTGCGTCTCTGTCAGTATTATCGGCGCGTTTCTCGTCTATCAGAACGAGCGGAAGGCCCGCTGAAAAAAGCCCCCTCCCGGCAGGAGGGGGCTTTGCTTACGGCTTGAGACGCTTTTCCATGTAGCTTTCACAGTAGAGGGCGGCGACAGGGTTATGGCCCAGCGCGCGGTCTTTTGTAATAAGAACGGTGGCCAGAACATGGGAATTTTTGAGGAAAAGCGCGTCGTGCCCGACGCACAGGCCGATGACAATATTGAACTCGGTCCCCGCCAGGCGCAGCATTTCCGCCTGCCCAAGGGGGTTGCAGATGACTTCCCACTCGTCCTCCGGCGATACGAACTTTTCGCGTGGCACGCCGAAATCCTCCTTGCTCATGCCGCCGTTGTGGCACATGACGGACACAGGCTCCAGCCCGTGCAGCTTGAGAAGGTCGCAGAAGCGGCGCGCCTCGGTCTGCAGCCCGGCGCAGAAGGCGACGCCGATTTTGTGGTAGCCCATCTTTTTGCAGAACTCGATGGTCTCGCGCACGCGGGGCCAACGGCAGTAGCCCTCCGCTTCAACCAGGGCCGAGGTGCGGTGGAAGCGCTCGATTTCCTTGTCCTTGTGGTAGCTTTCAATGACCCCCTCCATTTCCGGTCGGCGCATGGGGCAATTCGCGGGCAGGTTCTCCTTTTTGCCGTCGCTGCACGCCTTGACGGCGCAATACGCACAGGTAAACACAGCATTCACACTCCCTTTCGAAATCGTAATTTTACTATAGCACACTTTTCTTTTCCCGCAAAGCCCCCTGGACTACCCATTTGCCGCTGCCTGTGATAAAATAGAGAAAACCGGTCAGCACATTAGATAAGGAGGCAGTAAGCATGTTTGACGTTCTCATCAAAAATGGCGTCGTTGTCGACGGCACCGGCGCCGCCCGCTTCAAGGGGGACATCGCCATCAAAGAAGGCAAAATCGCCGACATCGCGCCGCGCATCGATGCAGAAGCGGCCGAGGTCATCGACGCCACAGGGCGTGTCGTCACCCCCGGCTTCATCGACTACCACAGCCACAGCGACGGTAATTTCCTGTACGGAACCGACTCCTACAACTATCTGGAACAGGGCGTCACCACCCAGATCACCGGCCACTGCGGTACCGGCCCGGTGCCCTATTACACCGGCTCGCTCGACGAGGCCAAGCGTTTTCTGACCCCCGAGCGATGGCAGGAAATCCGCGAGATCGTCGACAACTTCCGCAGCTTTACCGATCATGTAAAGACCATGCAGACCGGCACCAACATGGCCTTTTACGCCGCCCAGGGCAATCTGCGCGGACGCGTGATGGATTACCGCCCCGGTGTGCCGACGCCGGAGGAAATGAAGCAGATGGAAGAGCTGATGGATCAGGCCATGCAGTGCGGCTTCCTCGGCTTCTCCACCGGGCTTGTCTACGCCCCGTCGGTCTACGCCGGCACGGATGAGCTGGTCAACATCGCCCGCGTCGCCGCGCGCTACGGCGGCAGCTATACAAGCCACATCCGCGGTGAGGGGGATACGGTGGTCCAGTCGGTGGAGGAAGCCATCGAAATCGGCCGCCGCGCCAATATCCCCGTCGTCATTTCCCACCTGAAGGTCATGGGCCGGCAGAATGAAGGCACCAGCGCAAAGCTGCTGGAAATTCTGGAAAAAGCTAATGCCGAGGGCCTGTACGTCCGCGCCGACCAGTATCCCTTTACGGCCGGTTCAGCGCCGCTTGTATCCCAGCTGCCGCCCAAATACCTGACGGAGGGTATTGAAGCGCTGATGCGCAAGCTGGGCGATAAGGCCCTGCGCGAGCGCATCCGTCATTCCATCTACCACGAAACGGACGAGTTTGAAAGCGGTTTTTACCACGCCGGGTACGACGGCTGCCTGATCGCCGAGGCAGCATTGACCCCCGAACACGTCGGCAAGACCATCGCCCAACTGGCCGAAGAGCAGGGTGTCGACGGCTTGGACGCCGCCTGTGACCTTTTGATGCGCAACAACGGCTTTGTTCAGGGCATTTACTTCTCGCAGAACGAAAGCGATATGAAGCGCATCATCGCCCATCCTTACATCATGGCAGGCAGCGACTGGTCGGATTACAGCGAGCATTTCGATCGTGAAAAAGTCGCCGGCGGCCACCCGCGCGGTACCGGCACCATGGCCCGGCGCATCGAAATCCTCCGCGACAACAACCTGCGCACCATGGAAGAGGTCATCCACAGCATGACGGGCCTGCCGGCCGAGGTTTCCCGTCTGCCCGGCATCGGCGTGCTGCGCACAGGCGCACGGGCCGACATCAACATCCTTGATTACGACAACGTGCGCTGCAAGGCCGACTTCATCCACCCCTTCCGCAAAAACAGCGGCATCGAGACCGTTTTGGTCGGCGGCAGGGTCGCTGTGCGCGATGGCGAAGCCACCGGAGTCAAAAACGGCGTTTTCCTGGCGCGCCCATAAAGACGTGGTTGCCGCCCGGCCTCCGGCGCGTTTACGCGGCTGCTGATTACCTTATCTGTGGGGGAAGGATTTCATGGAAACAGCCCAAACCATTCTGTGGCAAATGATCACCATGTTCTTTTTTGTCATGGTCGGCTTTGTTCTGTCCAAAGCCCGACTGTTGACGGCCGACGGCAGCCGGGGGCTGCAAAACACCCTGCTGTATGTCATATTGCCCTGCGTCATCATCAACTCGTTTAACAAGCCCTTTTCGTATGAGACGACGATGGGCCTGCTTGTCTCCATCGGGCTAGGGGCGCTGGCTCTGGGCGTTTCCATGGCGCTGTCCTTCCTGTTCCTGCGGCGGGATCCGGTGGGCAACCTGTGCGCATCCTTCTCCAACGCGGGATTCATGGGCATCCCCCTTGTCGCCTCGGCGCTGGGACAGGACGCCGTCTTTTTCCTGACCGGCTTTGTAGCCCTGCTCAACGTGCTGCAATGGGCCTGCGGCCATGCCCTGTTGTCCGATGACAGGAAGGGGGCCTTTACAGGCGCTTTGAAAAACCCCCTGCTCTTCGGCTTTTTCCTGGGGGCGCTGTGCTATGCCCTGGGCGGGCTGCCCCAATTCCTCGCCGGGCCGGTGTCCTCCATCGCCGCGTGCAACGCCCCCATCGCCATGTTTATCCTGGGTGGCTTCCTCAGCCGGCTTGAGTTGCGCCGCGGGCTTATCAAGCTGTCGGACTGGCTCATTTCCGCTCTGCGGCTGCTGCTCATCCCAGGCGCTACGCTAGCCGTGCTCTGCCTGTTCCCCCAAGCGCCCCTTTCCATGCGCATGGCCATTCTGATCGCCGCGGCCGCCCCCGCGGGGTCCAACGCCGCCATTTACGCCCAGCGCTTCGGCAAGGATTACCAGAAGGCGACGGTCGTCGTCTTTCTCAGCACAGTACTGTCCATCGCCACCATCCCTCTGGTCGTCATGCTGGCCGACCGGCTGTGGGCGTAGCCTTCCTCACCAAATAAAAAAGACCGAACCGCAGGGTTTGGTCTTTTTTGCTTACTCGGCCAGCGCTGGGACGTTTTCGCGCAGGAAAGCGCCCAGCCAGCGGGAGAAGGTCCCGGCCCCGCCGGCGTTGAGATGTCCTGCGTCAAAATAGTCGGTCATGGGATCAAGGCCCATACTTTCAGCGTCGGCGCTCCAGTCAAAGTACAGCGCCCCGCCCAGGGCGGCGACGTCGCGGGCGATGCGATCGTACCATTCATCCGGCAGGCGGCTGTACGTCGGGTGGAAAACGACAACGGGGGTGATGCCCTCTTTCCTGCACAGCTCGACCGTCTTTTGCAGCCAGGCCAGATTTTGCTCATACACCTGCTCGCTTTTGGGCTGGCGGGTAAAGGGCGCCTTGTCCATGCTCTCGGCAACGCCGTCCACCGGCGTGAAGCCGAGCAGACTGTCTTCTCCCTCTTTGTCTGACGGCTGCGACGCCATGCGCAGGCGCGACGCGCGCAGCGTCAGGTCGCCGGGCAGGATATCCCCGCCAAGCTCTTTCCAGCGGTCATGATAAAAATACAAATCAAATAATATGCCGGTGCGCAATTCGGGCTCGGCCACGGTGAAAGCGGCCGCAATACGGTTAAATCCATAAGGCATATACGCCAGGTTGACCTGCGTATATGCCTGGAATTCTTCAAAATGCAGCGCCGTGCCTTCGATGATGACGGCGCGGGGGCTTTGGGTGCGCAGACATTCGCGCAGGTACCAGTAGGTGATGCCCATGGTCTGTTCCGGGCCCGCCATGACGAAACCGCTCAGGCCGCTCGCATCCTCAACGGCGTTGGGGTCTACATCGCAGTAAACATAAGAGCTGCCCAGGTACAGATAGTCCATGCTGTCGCGCGGCTGGTCCAAATAGTCGGCCCAAACGGCACCATAATCGTGCCGTTCCGGCTTGAGCAGGCGGGATGCCGCGCTCATCAGCGCCAGTGCGGCGACGATAAATGCCAGCGCAAAGGCTGCTTCCCTGAAAATTCTCTTTTTCATGGCCGCCCCCTAGAACTTGAAGTAAATGAAATCCTGCGCGTCGTATCCCGGCCCATAAACGCCGAAAATAAGAGCCGCCATCAAAATGCCCAGGCACAGCACCCAGCGCAGGGCGCGGCTGCCCTGCACCAGCCGGATAGGCACATCGACGCGCAGCGACCAGATATCATGCGCCAGCACTGCCAGCAGCGCGGCCGCCGTCACCGTAAGCTCGCGCAGCCCGCCTGTCAGCGTCAGGCCGGCGCCGGCGCGGGGTATTATCATCCCCTCCAGCAGCGACAGCGCCGACGTCAGCGAGCCCGCTTTAAAGAAAACCCACGCTGCTGTCGCCAGCACAAAAGTACAAAGGATTTGCCACAGGACGGTAATTTTGGCCTCCTCCCCCATATGCAGCGCACGGCGGACGGCGCGGCGCGCGGGCAAGGTGACGCCGCCAATGACCTGATAAGCGCCGTTGAGCAGACCCCAGACAACGAAAGTCAGCGCTGCACCGTGCCACAGCCCGCTGACGGCAAAAACAATGAGGACGTTGACGTATTTCCGCACCGTCCCCCTGCGGCCGCCGCCCAGGGGAATATACAGGTAATCGCGGAACCAGGTCGACAGGGAAATGTGCCAGCGCCGCCAGAACTCCTGGATAGAACGGGAGAAATAGGGAGTGCGGAAGTTTTGTATCAGCTTGAAGCCCATGACCTCGGCACAGCCGCTGGCCATATCGGAATAGGCGGAAAAATCACAGTAAATCTGGATGGAAAAGGCCGCTGCGGCAAACCACAGCTGCCCGGTCGAGTAATTCTCCGGGCTTGCAAAGGCGGGAGTGAGCCACAACGAAAGCCGGTCAGCGACGACCAGCTTCTGGAAAGCCCCCCACAAAAAGCGGATGAGACCGGAGCGCATCCGGTCGTAGGAAAAGGCATGCGGCTCGTCAAACTGCGGAAGCAGCTGATCGCTGCGCCCGATGGGGCCCGACAGCAGGGAAGGGAAGAAGGAGACAAACAGCGCGTAGCGTATAAAGTCCCGCTGCGCCTCCCGCTTGCCGCGGTAGACGTCGATAACGTAGCCCATGGCCTGGAACAGGTAAAAGGAAATACCGAGGGGCAGGATCAGCTCAAACCCCGGCAGCACGGCGTCTACCCCCAGCAGGGCCAGCGCCCGATCCAGAAGTCCCGCGGCAAAGCCGAGGTACTTGAAAGCAAACAGCATCCCAAGGTTTGCCCCCAGCGCCAGCACCAGCGGCAGGCGGCTGCGACGTTTTGCGATAGCAAGGCCGGCCAGATAGGTCGACACAATGGCAAAGAGCAGAAAGACAAAATATTTGGGCCCTGCGTACAGGTAAAAGGCCCAGCTGCACAGAAGCAGCCAGGGGTTTTTAGCCCCGCGCGGCAGCAGGAAGTAAAGGGCCGCCACTGCGGGAAAGAACAGCAGATAGCTTGGCGTCAGAAAGCTCATCCGGCGTCACTCCAAACGGTTTATTCCCAGGTTTTCCACACGTCGGGACAGAAACCGACGGTCGCCTGCTTCCCATTGCGCACAATGGGGGTGCGCAGCAATGCGGGATCATCCAAAAGCCTTTGCACCTTGTCCTCGTCATGGGCGAGGTAACGCAGCACCTCGGCTCCCTTGGCCCTGGGCGCAATCAGCGCGTCGACCCCGCCCACGGCGCGCAGGACGCTTTGCAGCTCTCCCACGCTCAAGCCATAACGCGCAAGGTCGACGCTTTGGAACCGGATGCCCCGTTCCTTAAACCACCGTTCGGCCTTTTTGGTGTCAAAGCATTTATTCCTGCCGTAGATCTGGATGTTCATTCTGCGTTTCCTCCTCCAGCCGCCGCCTGCGGCCCAGCGGCAGCTCCATAACAATCGTACCGCCCAGCAGCAGCGCCGCGCCGATATAGCCGCGCACCGTCAGCGTCTCGCCGGCGATAAAGAAAGCGGCCGCACCGGCAAAAACCGGCTCAAGCGCAAAGATGACGCCGACGTGGGTCGATGTCGTGTACTGCTGCGCGATAGTCTGGGCAATAAAGGCGACGCCTGTGCACACTACGGCAAGGAAAAGCACCGCCCCCCACATCTTACCCCCCTGGGGCAGCGTGGGCTGCTCAAAAATAAAAGCAAACAGCAGACTGACCACACCCGCAACGCCCAGATGCAGGACACCCAGCTGGAAGGCGTCTACGCGGGGCCGCTTGACGGCCCGCTCGGCAAAGATGAGATCAAATGCGTAAAAGGCAGCGCACAGAAAGCACAGAACATCCCCCAGTCGTGGCCGCAGGGAATCCCCCAGTGTCATCAGCGCGACGCCGCCCAGGCAAAGCGCCAAAACAAGCAAAAGCCGCCTGTTGGGCCTGATGCGGAAGATAAGGAAATTTGCGAGAGGTGTCAACACAACGGCTAGGGCACACAAAAAAGCGGCGTTGGACATGCTGGTGTACAAAAGTCCCATGGTCGAACAGCAGTAGACGACGGCGAGTAGCGTACCCAAAAACAGAGCGCTGCGTCGCGTCTCCCGAGTGACGCCGCGCATCTTCTTCCAACACAAAGCCGCAGCGCCGATAGACGCGATGAGAAAACGCATGGCGTTTAAGGTGAGCGGCCCCATAATCGTCAGGCAATAATCGGACATCAGGTAAGAAGCGCTCCAAGACAGCGTGACGAAAAACAGGGTCATATCGGCTTTGAGCTGGACAGGCATTTTCATTGCTTTCCTCCAATAAAAGGCCACGGCGGGGCACGCCGTGGCCTGCGTTGCACAAACGGGCTTGTAAGCAAGGGCGCCAGAAGCATCATCTTCGCAAATTTTCAAGCGGGGCGCCAGACCTGTCCGGCCGGCGGCCCCCACTTTTGTCAAGCAACCCGACAAACGGGCAAGGCCCGCCAAGCGGCAGCCCTGCCCGCGTCGGGGCAATTACAAAATGATTTCGCCGTAAACCTCTCCGGCGATGCCGGCGGCGTTGGCTTCGTCGGTGTCGATGTGCATGGCGGTATTGAACTTGTCGGAAATGCGGACGAATACGTCGCCGAACGTCAGCGAGCGCTGCTCGGCCTCGACCTTGACGGAGACGACCTGCTTTTCCTTCAGGCCCCATTTTTCCGCATCGGCGGCGCTGACATGGATGTGGCGCTTGGCGGCGATGACCCCTTCGCTGATTTCCACCTCGCCGCAGGGGCCGACCAGCTTGCAGCCGCCGCTGCCCTTGATATCGCCGCTCTCGCGTACCGGCGCCGCAACGCCGATGGAACGCGCGTCGGTCAGCGAAAGCTCAAGCTGCGTGTCCTTGCGCTCGGGCCCCAGAACGCTGACGCCGGGGAAAACGCCCTTGCTGCCCTCGACGCGCACCTTTTCATTGCAGGCATACTGCCCGGGCTGGGACAGCTCTTTTTTTACAGTCAGCTTATATCCTTTTCCGAACAGGGTCTCGACGTGTTCGGGGGTCAGGTGAATATGTCGGGCAGAAACTTCAATCAAAACTTTCATTGGTATCGCCTCCACAAATTTTCTATATGATATGAATATAGAGTATCACAACCGCGGCTTACTTTCAAGTGGAAGCTGCCGTATCGGACGTATTTGCCGCCGTTTGGGACAGTTTTTTTGTCTTTCCTCTTTTCAATACGCCCCCGGTACGGTACAATAGAAGAAGCGCTTCCGCCGCGCAAAACCAGGGAGGTATACCACCGTGCATCTTCTTCGAGCAACGCAGGCCGTCGTCGACCTTGACGCCCTGCACAACAACGTACGCATTGTCCGCGCCGCCGCGGGGGATAAAACCGACGTCATGGCTGTCATCAAGGCCGACGCCTACGGCCACGGCGCCGTCGCCATGATGGGGTATCTGCGGGAAATGGGCGTCGGGCGCTTTGCCGTCGCCTCTCTCAACGAGGCATGCGAGCTGCTCCGCGCCTGGCCGGACGGCAATGTGCTCATCCTCGGCCACACGCCCGACGTGCTGCTGCCCGACGCGGCGGAGCTGGGCGCGGCGCTGACGATTTTTTCCCTGCGCCAGGCCCGAATTCTGTCGGAAACGGGCAGGGACGTGCGAATCCACATCAAGCTGGATACCGGCATGCATCGTCTCGGCTTCATGCCCGACGAGCAGTCCCTTGCAGAGGTCGTGCAGATATATTCCCTTCCCCACATCCATGTCGAGGGTATTTATTCCCACCTTGCCCTGCGCGACAGACAGAGCGACCTGGAGCAGCTCGCCCGCTTCACCGCCTTTACCCGCGGTATGGAGCAGCACGGCCTGCCCCTCCCCCTGCGGCACCTTTGCGATGGGCTGGGCACCTGCCGCTACCCGGAAATGCGGCTGGACATGGTGCGCCCCGGCGGCGCACTGTACGGCTACGGCGAATTCCCCGGGCTTACGCCCGTCCTGACCCTTCATTCCACCGTCGCCTCGCTGCGCCGCGTCCCTGCCGGAGAGGGGCTGGGCTATGATCTGCTCGACCCCGCGCCGCGTGAGCGTCTCATCGCCACACTGCCCTTTGGCTACTGCGACGGGCCGCCGCGCGCTTTAAGCCGCGGGGTCGGATACGTCGTCATCCGTGGGCAAAAGGCCCCTTATGCCGGTCTTTTGTGCATGGACATGTGCATGGCGGATGTCACGGACATTGAAGGAGTGCGGGAAGGGGACGACGTCGTTGTGCTGGGCGCCCCGTCCCCTGCGCTTAGCTTTGCCGACGCCGCCGCGCTGCTGCAAATGAACCGCAACGAAATCTTCGGCAAAATCTCCCGCCGCGTCCCCCGCGTCTACACCCGGGACGGGGCAACGGTCTGCGCAAACGATTACTCTTTGTAAGCTCTTTGCCCCAGGAAACCGAAAATAAAGGAGAAATGATATGGCGAAGAACCGCGCGACAGCGACCGATATGACGGCGGGCAGCCCGGCCCGCCACATCCTGGCTTTCGCCCTGCCTCTGCTTTTAGGCAACATGCTTCAGCAGCTTTACAACATGGTGGACAGCGTCGTCGTCGGCCGCTACGTCAGCGATGCGGCGCTGGCCGCCGTCGGCACCGGCTTTCCTGTCATTTTTCTTCTGACCAGCCTGCTCAACGGCTTCAGCATGGGGGCGACGGTCATCATCGCCCAATATTACGGCTACGGCGATATGGATACCGTCAAGCGCGCTATCGGCACCATCTATACCTTTCTGATGGCGGCCGCCGTTCCGCTGACCGTGCTGGGCATTCTCCTCGCCGGCCCCCTGCTTCAGCTTCTTCAGGTGCCGGCCGACGCCTTCCCTCTGGCGCGCGTTTATGTCATGATCATTTTCGGCGGTGTCACCGGCACGCTGGGATACAACCTCAACGCCGGTATTCTTCAGGGCCTGGGCAACAGCCGTACGCCGCTGCTTTTCCTGTCCATTTCCTGTGTTATCAACATCGTGCTTGACCTGCTCTTTGTCCTCGTGTTCCACATGGGCGTTGCCGGCGTGGCGCTGGCCACCATCATCGCCCAGATCTGCTCGTGGCTGTTCGGCATCTTCTACATCAACCGCGCCCACCCCGAGCTGCACATCAGCCCCTTCAGCCGGATGTTTGACAAGCAGCTTTTCCTGCGTGTTGTGCGGCTGGGCGCCCCTATCGGCCTGCAGCAGGCGCTTTTTTCCATCGGCACCCTTGCCATGCAAAGGCTGGTCAACAGCTACGGCACCGACTTTGTCGCAGGCTATAATGGCGCCAACAAGCTGGACACCTTTGCTTTCATGCCCATTCAGAGCTTTTCGACGGCGGCCACCACCTTTGTCGGCCAGAATATCGGGGCCGGGCAGATTCGCCGCGTGCGCGAGGGGACGCGGGCAACCATGCTTCTGTCCTGCGCCTTCAGCCTGGCGGCAACGGCTCTGCTCATCCCCCTGGGCCCCGCCTTTATGCGCCTGTTTTCCGACAGCCCCGGTGTCATTGACGCCGGCATGGCCTATTTGTACCGCATTATGCCCTTTTACTGGATGCTGGCCATCATGTTCACCTTCAACAGCGTCATGCGCGGCGCGGGGGAAATGACGGTGCCCATGATAAGCTCGCTTCTGTCGCTGTGGCTGGCCCGTGTTCCGGCCGCCTACCTGCTGGCCGGCTCCTTTGGGCGCGACAGCATGTTCTTTTGCTATGCCGCCGGCTGGCTGCCCGGCATCCTGATCGCCGGCGGGTATTATCTTTCCGGCCGCTGGAAGCGCAAGGCGGTCGTACCCCGTCAAACGCTGGACGCGCCTGCGCCATAGCCCCTTCCCGCTAAAAAGCCCCGCCCGCTTGATCCGGGCAGGGCTTTTTCATTGCGATTATTGCTTATCCGGTCTGTCCTTTCGGGAAAAGGGTCCGCGGAAAACGCGCAGCAGGCCGCCGCGACGCGCTTTTTCCTCGGGCAGGCTGCTTGCGGCTTCCTCAGCCATCTCCATAAAGGCTTTCTGTGCGGACAGTTCCTCATCCTCGCGGGGCAGGTGGACGTATGTGCCGTCGGACAATAGGAGGCGGGCCTTGACGTTGTCGTGCAGCCAGATGTCCAGCATCTCTTCAATACGCGCTTTGATGGCCGGGTCGTACACCGGGCAGGCGATTTCGACACGCCGCTCGGTATTTCGGGTCATCATGTCGGCCGAACCGATGAAAATGCGCTTTTCCTCCCCCGCTCCAAAGCAGAATACGCGCGAATGCTCCAAAAAGCGCCCGACAATACTGGTGACACGGATGTTATCCGTTTGCCCAGCCAAGCCGGGCAGGATACAGCAGATGCCCCGCACGATGAGATCGATGCGCACCCCGGCGCGCGACGCCTCGGCCAGCCTTTCCATAACGTCATAGTCGGTGATGGAGTTCATCTTCATGATGATACGCCCCTCGGGCCCCTTTTCCGCCTGCTCGTCAATCAAGTCAAGCAGGGGCTTTTTCAAATGGGCCGGCGCAACGAGCAGATGGCGGTAATTCCCCTCCAGGTTGCCGACCTGCATGTTTTTAAAAAACTCGGCCGCGTCGGCGCCGATGGCAGGGTCGGCGGTGATTAAGCTGAGGTCGGTGTACAGCGCCGCCGTTTTCTCATTGTAGTTGCCTGTGCCGATCTGGGTGATGTGGGAAATACCGTTTTTGCCGCGCAGGGTGATAAGGCAGATTTTGGAATGGACCTTAAAGTCCTTAAAGCCGTACAGCACGCGGCATCCGGCTTCTTCCAGACGTTCGGACCAGTCTATGTTGCTTTGCTCGTCAAACCGGGCGCGCAGCTCGATGAGCACGGTGACCTCCTTCCCGTTTTCCGCCGCGGCGCACAGGTATTCGACAAGCCGCGCCTTGCTGGCCAAGCGGTAGATGGTGATTTTGATGGTCAGCACTGCCGGATCATACGCCGCTTCGCGTATGAGCTGCAAAAAGGGCTCTATGCTTTCAAAGGGATAATGCAGCAGCACGTCATGCTGCCGCGCCTGACGCAGAAAGCCGCCGTCGCCCCGCACGGTGCGCTGCGGGGTAAACGGGGGATATAAAAGGGCGGGGCGCTTCTGCTCCGGGATTTTATCGAGCAGGGAATAGGCATATCCCATTTTCATGGGGGAGGATGTGACAAAGGTCTGCTCGCGTTCGACGCCACAGCGGCGGCGCAGCACCTCCTCCAGCAGCTCCTCAGGGGGCGCGACACATTCCAGCCGGACGACCGCCATCCGGCGGCGGCCTTTCAGCAGCTTTTTCATCCGGGCGCGGAAGTCTTCGTCAACATCGTAGCCGTCTGCGTCATAGCTTTCGTCGTCCGGGGTGATGTCGGCGTTGCGGGTGACGCAGATGATATTCTTGTCCGTCACCTCGTACTGGTCAAAAATCAGCTCCAGATATTCCATGATGAGGGCTTCGGCACGGACATACCGCCCCATATCACCGGGCAGAAAAACGACGGGCGGCACAAAGCCGGGAACCGGCACGACGCCCAGCATCCCCTTGTCCCTCAGCCTCAGGCCGGCAGTAACATAAAGCTCCTTGTTCTGCAAATGGGGAAACGGATGGTTCCCATCGACGATCTGCGGCGACAGCAGGGGGAGGATTTGCTCGCGAAAATAGGCCTTTAAGTACTTTTGTTCCTTCCCCTGGGCCTGGCCGGGCTGCAATTCGTGCAGGCCGCAGCCGGAAAGCTCACTGTTGACGCCGGCGTAAATCTCATCCTTCAGCCGGTACAGATCCCGAACGCGCTCGTAAATGCGCGTCAGCTGCTCGCCGGGCGTCATGCCGCTTTTATTGTCGCGGGTTTCGTCTCCCATCAGCTGCATATCGCTCAGGCTGCCGACGCGGATCATGAAAAACTCATCCAGGTTGCTGGTAAAGATGGTGACAAATTTGAGCCGTTCGCCCAGCGGGACAGACGGGTCGCGCGCCTCCTCCAGCACCCGCTCGTTAAAACGCAGCCAGGAAAGCTCGCGGTTTTGCATATAATCATGATTGGTCCAGCTCATGCTCGTCCACTCTCCTCAACCCCAATACTTCAGAAATCAGGTATCCTTCCCGCACGCCGTATTTGCTGACCTCAATCCTGTCGCTGCAAAAACTGCGGACAACCGACGACAAAATGATCATGCCGGGCAGGATGGTGTGAATCCGTTCCGGCACGGTGCGCAGCAGGGCGCGCAGCGTTTCACGCGAAGGCTGGGAATACCGCAGCAGCAGCTCGTCCAGCATGGCGGCGGAAATCGCGGCGTCCCGCGGCGCAGGCTTGAAGGTGGCCTGTGCCAGACGCAGGCAGGCGCGCGCCGTCCCCCCTACGCCGCAGATAACGGGCCGCGCAGGCGCGCCGGGCGCCGCGGCGCGGATCTCCCGCAGGGCGCGCTTTTGTATCTTGGCGCGCTCGTCCGCCGTCGGCAGCAGCCATTCCACCTTGCCGGTAAACATGTTGAGCGAGCCGATAGGCACGCTGACGGCGCGCGTGACGCTGCCGTCGTCGAAAAAGGTCAGCTCAGTGCTGCCGCCGCCGATGTCGACGATGAGCCCGCTGCCGCTCTCCCGTCCCCATGTCGCCCCGACGTAGTCGAGCACGGCTTCCTTGCGCCGACGGCAAGGTGACCACCGCCACCGATGCAGAGATCA
>CAJMOV010000018.1 GCA_905215125.1 uncultured bacterium
ATCATGTCGACGTCGTGCGTGGTGGCCATCGTATCGACCGTTGTTTCCAGGATGGTGCCCAGGTCTTTGATGGGCACCCCTTCGCGCAGCAGGCTGCGCAGGATTTTTTCAAACATGGCGTAAGGCACAACATTAGGGAAGGCTTCCTCCACCAGCTCGGGCGCCGAGTTTTTAAGGTTGTTGACAAGCTGCATTGTCTCGGCGCGGTTAAGCAGTTCATGCGCATGTTTTTTGATGGTTTCGGACAGATGGGTCAGCATGACGGAAAGAGGGTCTATGACGGTATAGCCGTAAATTTCCGCCATTTCCTTGTTTTCCGGCAGAATCCAGCGCGACGGGATGCCGTAGGACGGCTCGATGGTCTCGATGCCGTCGATTTCGCCCATCGGGTTGGGCGGCTCGAGCGCCAGATAGTAGTCGACGAGGATTTCGCCGCGGGCGACCTCCTCCCCCTTGATACGGACGACATACTGGTTGGTGCCCAAAGAAGCCGAATCGTGCAGACGCACGGAGGGAATGACAAAGCCCATGTCCTGGGCGTACTGCCGGCGGAAGATGACGATGCGGTTGATGAGCTTGCCCCCGCTCGATTCATCGACCAGGGGAATGAGACTGTACCCAAACTCCATTTCAATGGGCTCCACCGTCAGGAGGGAGTAGACATTGTTGATGTCCTTATAATAATCTGTTTCGCTGGGCGCGGCTTCGGGCGGGGCGGCGGCAGCCTGGGCCTCGGCATGGGCCTTTTCCAGCTGCTCGCGCTGCATATTACGGTTAATGGCGATGCCCAGGATGCCCAGGATAATGGCGATGATAAACAGGGGGATGTGCGGCGTATTGGGCATAATGCCCAGCAGACACAGCACGACACCCGTGATGATGATGGCGCGCGGCTGGGCCTTGAACTGCGACAAAACATCGGTGTTCAGGCTGCCGTCAGACACCGAACGGGTGACGATCATGCCGGTCGCCGTTGAAATCATCAGAGCAGGTAGCTGGGAGACCAGGCCGTCGCCGATGGTGGCGATGGAATAGGTCTGTAAAACGCTGTTGAAGTCGCCGCCGCCCTGTACAATGCCGATGACAAGGCCGGCGACAAAGTTGATGACGGTAATGATGAGCGACATGACGGCGTCGCCCTTGACGATTTTGGTCGCGCCGTCCATAGCGCCGTAGAAGTCGGCTTCCTTCTGGATTTTATAGCGGCGCATGCGCGCGTCCTGCTCGTTGATAAGGCCGGAGGACAGGTCGGCGTCAATGGCCATCTGCTTGCCGGGCATGGCATCCAGGGTAAAGCGGGCGGCGACCTCGGCCACGCGCTCAGCGCCCTTGGTGATGACGATGAACTGCACCAGAACGATGATGAGGAAGATGAGCACGCCGATGACGATGTTGCCCTGGGTGATCAGATTGCCGAAAGCGGTGATGACCTCGCCCGCATAGCCGCCGTTGGACAGGATAAGGCGGGTGGACGAGACGTTGAGCCCCAGGCGGAAGAGCGTCGTGATGAGCAGCAGGGAGGGAAAGATGGAAAACTCCAGCGGCTCTGCGATGTTCATGGTGATAAGCAGGATCATGATGGAGAGGGAGATGTTGATGACGAGCAGCACATCCAGCATGAAGGTCGGAAGGGGGATCACCAGGAACAAAACGATGACCACAACAAACAGCGATATGATATTGTTGAAGATGCGTTTCATTCCTTCACCACCTTTTACAGGGTTTTGCGGCAGACAGCTTAGGACAGTTTTTTGTTGCCGAGACGGTAGAGATAAACAAGAACTTCAGCGACGGCGCCGTACAGCTCGGCGGGGATTTCCCGCCCCAGCTCAGCGCCCGAGTAAAGCGAGCGCGCCAGCGCGACGTTTTCAATGACGGCGACCTTGCTTTCTTCCGCGACGCGGACGATGCGCAGCGCCAGCTCATCCATGCCCTTGGCCAGGACGATGGGGGCGTTGTCCTTGTCGGGCTTGTAGCGCAGAGCCACGGCGTAGTGGGTGGGGTTACGGATAACAACGTCGGCCTGCGGCACCTGCTGTATCATGCGCGACTGCGCCATGCGGCGCTGGACCTCCTTAATCTTGCCCTTGATTTGGGGGTCGCCTTCCGTCTGCTTGTACTCTTCCTTGATTTCCTGCTTGGACATTTTGAGCTGGCGTTCATAGTCCCACCACTGATAGAAAAAGTCGAAGCCGGCCAGCACGACGAATGCGACGGCGATCTGCGTCGCCATGGAAAAGGTCTCGCTGAATAGGCGGGCGCAGGCGTCGCCCAAATCGGTATACATAAAGTCGGCAAAATGACCGACGAGTCCGCTGATATAGTTGTAGATGATCAAAAGCAGCACTGTGATTTTGATAGCGCCCTTGAGGGCTTCGACAATGCTGCGCAGGGAAAAAAGCCGTTTGAAGCCCTGGAGTGGGCTGATGCGGTTGAACTTGGGCTTGAGCGCTTCGCCGGAGACCAGCAGCTTGGTCTGCGCGAAGGTGGCGGCAATCGCCGTAATACAGGTGACGGCCAGCAGCGGCCCGGCGGTTTTGGCCAGGGCCAGCACGCCTTGGAGGGTCAGCTGCCCCAGCACCCCTTCGGTTTCCCCGATGGGGGTGGAGACCGCCATGCCCAGGCAGTAATGGAAAAAAAGCGAAAGCTGCTCAACAAAGGTATCGGCCAGTAGCCGGATAAGGAAGATGCTCGCCAAAAGGGTGGCGACAGTGATGGCGTCGCGGCTGAGGAAGACGTGGCCTTTTTTGCGTTCGTCTCGCCTGCGTTTTGGCGTTGCTTTTTCCGTTTTGGAACCGTCGGCCATACGGCAATCCCCCCTTGGCCGCTGCGCGTGGGTTTAAGCGATGCCCTATCCGGCGGCCAGCGAAAGGACGCGCTGTACCGCGGACAGCATCTGAAGCTCGGCGTCAAGCAAAAACTCGCTGAAAGGGGAGATGAGGATCCAGAGCAAAAAGAACCCCAGGATGACCTTCAGCTCGATGTTGATGACAAAGGCGTTGATTTGGGGGATGGCCTTCATCAGGATCCCCATGCCGAACTGCCCGATAAGCTCGGCCGCCAATACCGGAAAGCACAGCTTGACGGCCAGGAGCGTACATTCGATGAAAAGCTCGGCCATGGCGTTTGCCAGGCCGCTGCCCAGCGCCACCGCGCCAAAGGGGACGATGTCGCCTGAGGACAGCAAAATACGGATGAGGGTGTAATGCCCATTGGCTGCGAAGAAAAGCAGCGTCATCAGCACATTGATAAGCGTCGTGGAAATGGTCGAATTGATTTGCGAGCTGGCATCATAGGTGGAAGCCATGCTCAGGCCCATCTGGGTGTCGATGGTATGGCCGGCCAGCTGAGGAATATAGAAAAACAGGTTGACGACAAACCCCAGCGCGTAACCCAGCCCCAGCTCTAAAACGAGCTGGACCATAAACTCCAGCAGATTGCGGGGCACAGGCGCCGCAGCGCCCGATATGGAAAAAACCGTTACAGAAAAGACAAGTATCAGCCCTGCGCGGAAGATGCCGGGAATGGTGCGCCGCCCAAACAGGGGGCTGAACAGCACGAACCCGGACATACGCATGGCGATGTAGAGAAAAAGCGTCAGGCGCGTCCAGTCAATCATAGGGCATCACGTCACAGCATCAGGGTGAAAAGGCTTTCCGCATACTCCTTCAGGGTTTCCAGCATCCAGCCCCCGCCAATGATACAGACCAGGACGACGACAAGCAGCTTGAGCACAAAGGACAGCGTTTGCTCATGGATCTGTGTGACAGCCTGGAAAATGGCGACCAGGATGCCGACAGCCATGCTGAGAATGAGCAGCGGCCCCCCCAGCTTAAGCGCAACGCCGATGCCTTCGCGTAATACGTCAGTAACCTGCGCGGTGTCCATGCTTCATCCTCCTTTCGGCGCGCGCCGTCATTGGAACCCCTGAACCAGGGTGGAAAACAGCAGCTCCCAGCCGTTGATGGTGATGAACAGCAAGAGCTTAAAGGGCATGGAAATCATCGAAGGCGGCAGCATGATCATGCCCATGGACATCAGGGTAGAGGACACGACAATGTCGATGAGCATAAAGGGCAGGTAGAGGAAAAAGCCGATTTCAAAGGCGCGTTTAAGCTCTGTCGTCATAAAGGAAGGGATGACGACCCGCATGGGCAGAGCCATCGCTTCGTCCGCGTCGGCGGGGGCGTCGATGCCTGCAAGGTCGCAGAACATGTTGACGGCCGCCGGCTCGGTGTTGCGTAGCATAAAATTCTTGAGCGGGACCTGCGCACGGCTGAAAAACTCCTCCTGTGTAATCTGCTCCTCTAGGTAGGGCTCGTAAGCGTTGGTCTGAATATCGCTGATGACGGGGGACATGGTGAATAGCGTCAAAAAGATGGCCATGCCGACGAGCACCATGTTGGGCGGGGTCTGCTGTGTGCCCATGGCGGAACGCAGGAAGGAAAAGACGACGACATAGCGGGTGAAGGAGGTCATCATGACCAGCAGGGAAGGAAGCAGGGTAATAAGAGTGGTCAGAAACAGGATCTGCAGGGTCTGTACGCTGTCGCCATTGATATTGATAAGCCCGTCCAAAGTACCCCCCCTTCCGTTATTTCTTGCGGTTTTTCAGCTCAGACAAAAAGGCTTCGCGAAAGCTGGGCAGCTGTTTATCCTCGGGGGATTGCCGAAGCCATTTTTCCGCATCCTCGGCGGACAGCTCCGCCAGGCTTGTCACGCCGGAGGGGGATACGCCAAGAAGGAAGACGCGCGCGCCCACCTGCGCGACAACCAGCCGGCTGTCTTTTCCGACCGCCAGCTGGTCAAGCAGCTTGAGCTGCGAGCCCTGACGGGCAGATCCCACCCCGCCGGGAAAGCGCGCCGCGATCCATCTCGTCGCCCAATACGCCAGGAAAAGCACGGCGGCGACGGCTGCCAGCATGCCCAGAATGGTCAGAAAATCCGTCGGCACAATAAATTAGCTCCCCAGGATGGAAGAAACCATTTTCAGCACGCGATCTGCCTTAAAGGGCTTGACGATAAAGTCCTTGGCGCCCGAGCGAACAGCGTCGATGACCATGCTTTCCTGGCCCATGGCCGAGCACATGACGATATTGGCGTTGCTGTCCTTTGCGCGCATGACCTTGAGCGCCTCCAGCCCGTCCATATTGGGCATGGTAATGTCCATAATGACGAGATCGGGGTGGATTTCATCGTATTTTTCCACTGCGTCCTGCCCGTCGACCGCTTCATAGATGTCGGTATAGCCGTTCTTTGTCAGCGTATCGCGGATCACCTTTCTCATAAAGGCAGCGTCGTCAACCAGTAAAATCTTAGCCATTACAATCATCCATCCTTTTTCTATTCGATATTAGTCACAGGGCTAGGCGGTGGGCAGCTCGTCTAAATCGGGCCTTTGCACGATTTCCGTGATGCGGATGCCAAAATTATCGTCGATGACGACAACATCCCCCTTGGCGATGCATTTGCCGTTGACAAAAAGATCGACCTGATCGCCAGCCAGCTTATCCAGCACGACGAGCGACCCCTTGGAGAAGGAAAGCACGTCCTGTACCTTGCGCCGGGTGCGCCCGATTTCCACCGAAACCTCAAGGGGAACCGACATGATGAGGTCGAGATTTTGCGCCTGCTCTTCGCCCAGCTTTTCTGCCGCGTCAAACTGCGGCATCTGCACCGGCTGGGTGGCGATGACTTTGGGCTGGGGCGGCGTCATCTGCGGCGGATAAGGATACTCCGGCGCCGGATAATATCCGGGAGGCGCCTGCTGGGGATAGGGCTGGGCGTAAACGCCGGGAGGCGGATAGGCCGCCGTACCCTGGGCAACGGGTATTTGCTGCGCCATGGCGGCCGGGTCATAAGCAGTGGACACAGGCGGCACGGCTTGGGGCTGCGTCTGTGCTGCTGCAGGCTGTACTGTGGGTTGCGCCTGGGGGACGGCCGGAGGCGCAGGAGAGGGCGACGGCTGCTGCGGTATAGGCGGTGTGGGGACAGCCGCAGGCTGCTGCGCTGCTGCAATGTCTTCGCCGCCGTCATCCCCCAAGCCAAAGCCGGAAACCAGCTCGCGCGCCAGATCGACCGACATAACGTTGAGAAATTCGCTTTCCAGCGCGTTTTCAATGCGCAGAAGGAAACGGACGACGACAACCGGGCCGCTCTGCACAGGGAAATGGGCGCGCTTAAACTCATCCAGGTTATCCAGCTCGAAGGACTGCGGGGTTGAGATATTGACCAGCCGACCCAGGAAGTCGGACAGAGCCGTCGACGCGGCCCCCATCATCTGGTTCATGACCTCGCACACGGCGCTGATGGTCAGCTCGTTCAGTTCAAATTCCTCGTCGGTTGTCTCAGTGCCCATGAGGATATCGACGATCATCTTGATGTCGCTGCGCTTGAGCAGCATGATGTTGCTGCCTTCCAGACCGGAAACATACTTGATTTCCAGGCCGATGGCCGGCTCCAGGTTGCCCAGGGTGAAATCCTCGACATTGATGACGGACACCGAAGGCGTCGTGATATCGACGCGGTGATCCAGCAAATTGGAGACGGCGGTAGCTGAGGAGCCGAGACTGATATTCATTATCTCTCCAATAGCGTCTATTTCCATTGGAGTGAAAATCTTATTTTCCATCGCTATACGCCCCTTCTCTGCGCTTTATAATAGGTCTCGTCTATCTTTACGGCCATATTTTTGTTGTGGATGCCCATACGTCCGTCAAACCATCGCCTGCCGCCGATATTGAGATAAACCGGCGTTTCCTTGGACTGGTTGAGATCGATGACGTCGCCGACGTTTAAATGGTAAATGTCGCTGAGCAGCAGCTCGGTACGGCCCAGCTCGGCGACGATCTCCAGCTCGGAATCGCGGAGGGAGTCGAAGATTTTTTCCGATTCATCGACGCTTGCAGTTCGGCGGCCGGGATTATCACGGCTCATTTCGGTGAAAATGTTGGTCAGCATCATGCCGGGCAAACAGATGCTCAGTCGCCCGACATTGTTGGAAAACTTGAGCTTGATGTCGATGATGACCACCGTTTCGTCTAGCCCGATGAGCTGCACCAGCGTGGGGTTGACCTCGACGCGGCCATAATCAAAGTCAAGCGATATGTAGTTTTCCCAGCTGCTGCCCATGACCGAAACCAGATCCTGCATGATGTTTTCATACAGCCGCAGCTCGAGATCGGTAAAGCTGTATTCAGTCGGCAAATCTTGGTCGGCATCCCCTTCGCCGCCCATCAGCCGGTCCATCATACTCAGCATAACGGGCGTTGTGACATAGAGCAGAACAGGGGTCTCCTCTTCTTTATCCTTTAAGCGGAGATGGGCGAGGGTGAGCACGTCGCCTTCAGTCAGGGCGTTGGAAAACTCGTAATAGCGCTGTTCCTCGACAGAGTCGACCTCGACCTCGCAGTTGGTGTGCAAAAGGCCGTTGATACGAGAGTTGATGATGCGGGTGTAGTTTTCAAAAATGCCGTTGAGCATTTTAAGACGATCCTTGGTAAATTTGCGCGGGCTGTAAAAATCGTACTTGCGGTATTTGGGCTCCTGCTTTTCCTCAGGGGCTGCCAAATCCATTTCACCACTCCGCGCGGCATTGAGCAAGGCGTCAATTTGACTTTGTGACAATACCTCGGCCATAGGCTATCCTCTTTCATTCAGGGTTTTACTCCGTCGGAGCGGCTGTAGAAGGGGCATCGCCGCCGCGCTCTGTATAATACTGCGTGACGCTGTCCATAAAGCCGTCCGCAGCGCTGAGACCGGTGACGATCAGCTCAACGCGGCGGTTGCGCGCGCGTTCTTCTGATGTGGCGTTGCTCGATATTGGCCGCCACTGACCGTAGCCAATACTGACCAGCTTGGCCGGGTCGATGATGTTTTTTTCCTGCAGGTAAAGCAAAACCGTAGTGGCGCGGTTGGATGACAAAAAACGGTCGACCGTCGGGTCGTTGGGCTCGTTGGGCCGCGCTTGGGCGGTATGGCCCAAAACGCGAATTTCATCTATGGAGTCACGCGCCTGCAGGAGAGCTTCGGATACCTGATCCAGGACGACGCGGCCACTGTCCAGCAACGTCGCGCTGTCGCCGCTGAAAAAAACCGTTTCGTTGAAGGAAACGAAGACGTAGCCGTCGCCTTGCGTGACCGATATATTCTGCTGCGCGCCCTGTTCGGAAACATAGGCGGACAGCGTTTGATAAAGCTGCTCCATCGCGGCGTCAATTTCCGCCTGATCAAGGACGGGATCGGTTTCCTCGCCGCCATTGCCGAGATGGTCGGACGTGGTGGGGATGGCGTCGGGGTTAAAGCTCTGCACCAGCTGCTCCCACTTTTGCTGATCCAGCGTTGACATGGAATACAGCAGGACAAAGAAGCACAGCAGCAGGGTGACCATATCGCCGTAGGTGTCCATCCAGCTGGCGCCGCCACCTGATTTTCGTTTTTTCATGGAAATTTCTCACTCCCATCCGGGCCTTGCTGCGATTATTTCTGCTTTCTGGCCTTTCTGCCGCCTTCCTCGCCGCCCGCCATTTCGCGCTGCTTCTGAGACATATAGGTCAGCAGCTTTTCCTTGAGGAACTTGGGGTTTTCACCTGATTGGATGGACATGATGCCTTCGACGATGATAAGCTTGCACAGCACCTCTTCCTCGTCGCGGCTGCGCAGGTTGGTGGCGATGGGGCTGAAAATCATGTGGGCCAGAATACAGCCGTACAGGGTGGTGATCAGGGCGGTGCCCATGTCGCTGCCGATAGTGCTGGATCCGCCTTCCTCCATATTCAGGTTTTTCAGCATGTTGATAAGGCCGACCAGGGTGCCCACCATACCGAAGGCCGGCGCGACGGAGGAGGCCTTATCATACATGCCGGCGACGTCCTCGTGGCGTGAGGACATCTGCTCGATGTCGTTGTTGAGGATATCGCGCACCTTGTCGGGATCGTTGGCGTCAACGATAAGCATAATGGCCTGCTTAAAGAAGGGGTCCTCCTGCTGATTGGCCTTTTCCTCTAATGCCAGAAGGCCGTTTTTGCGGGCGACCTGGGCCAAATCGACCAGCTGGTCGATGTAGTAGGTGGGGTTGAATTTTTTGGTATTAAGCAGGATCTTGAAGTGCTTGGGCATGGAGGAGACCATTTTGATAGGAAAACTGGCCACGACGACTGCCAATGTACAGCCGATGGTGATCATAATGCTGGACGCATCAAAGAAGTTTTTCAGCTGATCGAAATGAACGCTGATAGAACCGTCTACGGTTTTAAACGCCATACCCAGCACGATAAAAACGACGGCCAGAATGGTGCCGATGAGATAGGTTATGTTCATATCAAATGCTCGCCTCCACCCGGGCGTGTCGACGCCCGAATCTTACTTGTTTACAAACGCCTCAGCGCTGATCGCGGATGGTCAGCTGACGGTGAATGTCTTGAACCTTCGCGTTGTACCGGGCGATTTTTTCTATAATCTCCTCCGGGCTTTCCCGGACGATGTAATAGTCGTGATTCATCATGACGATCTTGGATTCGGGAATGACCTCAATGGTTTCGATTTGAAGGTGATTGACCAGGAACTGTTCGCGGTTCATCTTGGTTAATAGGATCATCAGTCTTTCCACCTTTCACAGCTTCTCCCCGGCGGGCGGCCGCCCGCCGGGGGGAGGGGAGTTGTGTGGCTTCTATCCAGCCGGAACAGGGTTAGCGCTTCATATTGACCAGCTCTTCGAGCATGGTGTCGGTGACGGTGACAATGCGGGTGTTGGCCTGATAACCGCGCTGGGTTGTGATCATTTCGGAGAACTCGGTCGCAATGTCGGTGCCCGAGCTTTCCAGGCCGTTGGGCTGGATTTCCGTGTCGCCCGTGCCCATGATGAGATCGAGGGCGGTCGGATCGTCGTCCTCGCTCTTGTTGTTCAGGTAGCCGGAAATGGTGTTGCCCACAGAGGCGATGCGCACGTCGCCGGCGCCACCCAGGGCACGGTAATAGGGGCCTTCAACATGGGTAACACCGCCCGGGTTATCGACGCTTGCAAGCGCCACATAGCCGACGACAACGACTTCCTTGGTCGCCTTGTTGATGCCAGAGATCATGCCGTTGTTATCGATGCTGATGCTGTCCAGCTGGATGCACTTGCCCTCGTCGTTGGCAATGCTGTCGCCTGTAGCGCCCGTTCTGTCGCTGGCTTCATGGGTATATCCGTTTTCGTCGACCCAGTGATAGACGGCGGAGCCTTCACGATAATAGCCTTCTGCATCAGGATCGGTGGGGGCGTTGGCATCAGGGGCTTTGGCGGCCAGGGGCAGGCGAATGGGCACCAGCTCGGTGCTGACGCCTACCGTAGCGTTGGGGTTATCTGCATTGGTATAATCGTTGACCGTACCGTTGCTGTCTGCATTGGCGGCGGTGACAAAGCCGTAAACGACGTTGCCGTAGCCGTCGACCAGCCAGCCGTCCTCGTCAAACTCGAAATCGCCGACCCGGGTCAGGCTGAGGCTGCTGGTGTTGGCCGAAGTGATGTTGCCCAGCTTGTCGCCAACCAAGAAAAAGCCGTCTCCTTTGATCATGCAGTCAAGCGCGCCGTTGGTCGGGACAAAGGATTTGGTGCTCATATCCAGGTCAATGGTGCCGATCTGGCTGCCGTAACCGATCTGCGAGGGGTTGGTGCTGCCGGACAGGGCATTGCCCGAAGTGCCGGTCTTCATGCTGGTATACAGGGATTCGGAAAAGACCACGCGCCCGGGCTTAAAGCCGTAAGTATTGACGTTGGCAACGTTGTTGCCGATAACGTTGAGTTTGTTCATGTGCGCTTTCAGGCCGGAAATGGCCGCATACATAGAACCTGTCATGCTGAGTAAAAATCTCCTTCCGAATTGCGCCGCCGGGAACAGGTGCTTCAGACCGGTTCCCAAGACATCCATTCGGTCCTGCCTTCTGTATGGTTACAGGTGCACGGCGCCGTCGATGTTGGTGAAAATATTGTCCTTTAATTCGTCCTGCGACATGGTAGTAATGACCTTGCCGTTGGGAATGTTGATAATAAACGCGCGGGTGGAGTCAAACGCGAGGATGTTGGTCGCGCCCTTAGCCTGTGCGCGCTCAACCGAGCCGGCAAGCTGACTCATCAGCGCAGGGGTGACCTCGATGCCCCGTTCTTCCGCCCGGTTGATGGCGTGCTTGGAAAAGGCGATGGGGGAGACGGACGCAGGCGCGGCGGCCTGCTCAAGCTGCTGCCGAAGCAGCGCTCCGAACTGCCCTTTTTCACTTTTCCGCGCGCTCTCGCCGCTCTGCTGCGGCTGAAGTGAATATTGCGGAGAGATTTTGTCGATCATGGGGCTGGCCTCCTAATGGCTATACGGCAGGGGATTGCTCCGTGCCGTCTTCCGGTTTGTCGGTGGGGTCGTCCGGCTTTTCTGAGGGATCTTCGGTATCCCCCGGTTCTTCAGGTGTCTCCGGTTCAGGCAGGCGTCCGATGGCCATGATACTGCTCAGTGCATAGCCTTTACCATTGACGAAGATAATTTGTTCGCCGTTATACGAGCCTGTGCCTGTCACAACGCCGACCATTTCCTGCATCTTGCCTTCGCTGTCATAGGTCCCTATGGTTACTTCTTTACCGACGAGGGATGCCGAATACATCAGCGTCGTCGCATCGGTGATGGTAGTGACAGCCTGGACAACCGACATCTGCACCAGTTGGTTGAGCATATCCGAGGTATCGGCCTGACTGTCAATGCCTTGGTTTTGAAACTGCTGCACCATCAGGTACAAAAAATCTGACATATCCAGCGTATTGTTGTCGCCGCCATAATTGAGTGAACTGGCCCTTGTGGTATTAGCGGCGCCATAGGAACTGCTCAGACCGTTGAGAAGATCGCTCATGCTCGTTCCTCCTTTCTTATACTGCCGCATCCAGCGGCACGAGACCTAGGCGAAGCTGCTGGAGGAAATCCTCGCTGTGCTGCCGTCGGTTATGCTGCTGCGGGTTTTGCTGTTGCCCTTGCTGTTGGCCGCCGTTGTCCTGTGGATAGTGCTGTGGCTGTTGACTGTCGGCCTGGCGCTGGACTTCGACGTGCACCGGGGCTTGGCTGGTCCCGGCAAGCAGGCCTTCCAACGCGGAAACGTGGCTTTCCAGAAGGCCGCCGGCGCGAGATGAAGCCGCGTGCAGCGTGACGTGCAGCGAGCCGTCCTGCGTCCGCGTCATTTCCACCGTTACAGTGCCGAGCGACGCGGGAGAGAGCTTGATTTCAACCCGCTGCTCGCCCTTTTGCAGGGCTTTATCCAGAACGGAAGCCAAATCGCTGTCCATGCTGGGGGAAGCGGTGTCGATGCTCGCGCTTTCGCCGACCTTAACGGGGACGGCTTCTACTTCACGGAAAATGGGTTGCTCGCCCTGGCCGGCCAAGAGGATTTCTTCACGGCCGGTATCCTGAATGCCCTGCGGGGCTGTGTCGCCCGGCTGCGTCTGCTGCCGGCTGAAAGGGGAAGGCTCGGTCTGCCGGAGTGCGGTATCCTGCCGGAACGCCGGCCGTTCAATCGCCTGCGCGGACTGGGGCTGCGTAGCCTGTGCTGGCAGCAGGTCGCCAGGCCCGGTGGGGTTAGATGCCTGTGCGGGCAATGCCACCGCCGTTTGCGGGGCGGGCTGGCTTTGCAGAACGACAGGGGAAAGCGTGCCGGTTTGCAGCGGGATGAACGCAGCGCTGATTGCTTCCGCAGGGCCGGCCTGTGCCGTCATGTCAAGGGAAGCGACAGGCGCCGCTTGTGCGGCTATCACAGCTGCGGCCAGCGCTTGGGCGTCGAGCCCTTCGGCCTGCCCGACGCCAATGCCGGCGGATGGGGCTTCTTCCGGCTGCGATTCAGCCTGTTCAGGACGCTGCTCAGCGGATGAGGAGACCTGATTTTGCTTTTGCTCCAGCAGCGTGCGGAAGGAATTGTCCCTGTTTGAGGGCGCGTCCTGTACCGGGCGGCCGGTCTGCGTCTGTACGCTGCCCATGGCCGTTAGGCTGGCGAGCATTTGATCGATCATCTGCATGTTCTTTCACCTCCTTTCAATGAAAGATATCTATGCTGCAAGCGGCAAAGCCGCCTGAAGCCAAAAGAAAAGGAGTGTTACAGCCCGGCGGTGGCGTGGGCGGCGGAGACCAGCTCATCGATAAAGGCCTCGTCGCTCTTTTGTACCTGCTTGTTGTAGGCGGCGAGCTTTTTCTCGCGCAGCTTTTCCAGCGATTGGGTGCCCTGGCGGGCGGCGACAACCTCGGCCCGCTTGGCTTCTTCGGCGCGGCGCAGGGCGAGCAGCTTCTGCGTTTCACGCTCGATGTCGCGCTCCAGCGCGCGCAGGCCGTTTTCATAGGTAATGGCCTGCGCAATGGTGATGCCGGTCAGCTTGCGCTCGCAGAACTCGGCGTTGAGAAGGGAATAGCCTTCCTCTGCGCGCGCGAGCGCTTCCTCCTGGCGGCGAACCTGCGCCAGAATGGCGCCGTGCTCGGCCAGCAGGGAATCGAGCACCTGCTGCTTATAATTGAGCACGGGGTCGAGACTGAAGCTGAACTTCTTCATGGGAATCACGGCCTTTCACAGGAGTAAGCTGCACGCTACTGTAAGATTTTGCGCATCAGCTCAAGGCTTTGCTCATAAGTAAAAGCCTCGTTGATGCCCTGCATTAAAAACTGGTTGATGTCGTCTATCTTGGACAGGGCAAAGTCCAGCTTGCGGTTGGTGCCGGGCTTATAGGCCCCGATGGAAACAAGGTCTGCGTTTTTTTCGTATACGCCCATGATGTCGCGAAGGCGGGACGCCAGCTGCTTGTGCTCGTCCGGTACCATTTCCACCATAAGACGGGAAATGCTGGCCCCGATATCAATGGCAGGGTAATGGTTGGCGGCGGCCAGCGCGCGGGACAGAACGATGTGCCCGTCCAGGATGCCGCGCACCGTGTCGGCGATAGGCTCGTTGGTGTCGTCCCCCTCAACCAGGACGGTGTAAACCCCCGTGATAGACCCGCGCTCAAAGTTGCCGCTGCGCTCGAGCAGCTTGGGCAGCTCGGCGTAAATGGAGGGGGTGTATCCGCGCGCAACGGGCGGCTCGCCGATGGCGAGACCGATTTCGCGCTGGGCCATGGCGAAGCGGGTGAGGGAATCCATCATAAGCAGCACATCATAGCCCTGGTCGCGGAAGTATTCCGCGATGCCGGTGGCAACCGAAGGGCACTTCATGCGCAGCATGGCGGGCTGATCCGACGTCGCCACTACCAGAATGGATCGGCGCATGCCCTCTTCGCCCAGATCCTTTTGGACAAACTCCAAAACCTCGCGCCCGCGCTCGCCCACTAGGGCGATGACATTGATGTCCGCCTTGACATTTTTGGCGATCATCCCCATCAGGGTGCTTTTACCGACGCCAGAGCCGGCGAAGATGCCGATACGTTGGCCTTTACCGATGGTCAGCAGGCTGTCGATGGCCTTGATACCGAACTCCATCTTTTGGCGGATAGGGGGGCGGGAAAGGGGGTTGATATAGCTGCTGCCGACGCAATAGGAGACGCCGCCCTCAAAAGGGGCGCCACCGTCGATGGGCTGGCCCAGCGCGTTGATGATGCGCCCGCGGAGGAAGGGACCAACCTGAAGCGTCAGCTGCTTGCCCGTATTGCGGACAAAATTGCCTGCCGATATGCCGTTCATGCTGGCATAGGGCATGAGAAGGATATGGTCGTTTTTGAATCCGACGACCTCGGCAGGAACCTGCCCGCCCGAATCGAGGCTGTAAATACGGCAGATATCGCCGATGGCGGCGCGCCCGCCTGACGCTTCAATGGACATGCCGACGATATTTTCAATCTTGCCTGTATGGCTGACGACATCGGCGTTTTGCACCTGTTCAATTAAATTGCGAAACATGCCGTTCACCACCTGGGGCAGAAATTGACGGAATTAGGGTGTGTCGTAAGGGACATCTGCCAGCGCGTCCCGGATGTTGGAAAGCTGGGTGGAAACGCTGGCGTCAATGATTTGATCCGGCATCTCAATGATACAGGTGCCCGATTCGTCATCGGCCATGGGAATGATTTTCACATGCTCGGAAAGGGCGGAGAGAGAGGCGGACAGGGCGGGGGAAACCTGGGCCATCCCCTTGGCGTCGCAGCCGGCGATATAGATATGCACCCATTCGCGCCGCCGCAGCTTTTCCGTCGCCGCCTGAATCATGCGGCCGATGATTTCACTGCTGCTTTTCAGACTGACGCGGACAATTTTTTCCGCGATGGAAATAGACAGGTCGCGAAGCTCGTCGGCGGCTGAAGCCATCATCCGCTCGCGCGCGGCGGACGCATCCTCCAAAAAAGACCGAATCTGGTTTTCCAGCTCGGTGGTTATCTGATCTATCTTCTTATTGGTATTGCAGGACTCCCTGTTTTCTCCGGTTT
>CAJMOV010000019.1 GCA_905215125.1 uncultured bacterium
CAGATGGAATGCCGCAGCCTTGTCCAGAAGGCGCCGGCGGGCAGCTATACGCTGGTTTCCCTCAACCTGCGCAATTTCAAGCTGGTCAATGAGAACTTTGGCATTACGATGGGCAATAAAACGCTGCGCCATATCCTCAACACGCTGGAAAAGGACATCGCCGAAAACGAGCTTGCGGCGCGTGGGGAATCGGACAATTTCTATCTCTGCCTGTATGAAAACAAGCCCGATGACGTCCGCCGCCGCTTGGAGGAGATGGAAAAGGACATCAACGCCTTTAACATCGGCAGTGATCGCCCTTACCATCTTTCGCTGACCCAGGGCGCTTATATCATCAGCGACCCCGATTTGGATGTAACCGTCATGCAGGACAGGGCCAATACCGCGCGCAAAAGCGGCGTCGCCGGCCAAGGCTGCAATTTTTACAGCGCCGAGGATACAGAGCGCCTGCGCCGTGAAAAGGAGCTGACAGATCTGATGGAGGGCTCGCTGAAAAACGGCGACTTCAAGGTCTATCTGCAGCCCAAGGTGCGGCTGTGCGACGGTAAAACGGCGGGGGCCGAAGCGCTGGTACGCTGGCAGCACCCGCAGCGCGGTACCATTTTCCCGTCCGACTTCATCCCGCTGTTCGAGCGCAGCGGCGCCATCAAGCAGGTTGATTTCTGCATCTTTGAGCAGGTTTGCGCCCTACAGCGCCGCTGGGCCGACGAGGGAAGAAGCGTCATCCCCATCTCCATCAACCTGTCGCGGCAGCATTTCCAGGTGCCTGATTTTCTGCAGAGGTTCAAGGAGATCAGCGACCGCTATTCCATTCCGCCCGGCTGGATAGAGCTGGAGCTGACGGAATCCATTTTCTTTACCGACGGCGATATCAACCTAGTCAAGGATCTGATTGGGGAGATGCACCGCATGGGTTTTGCCTGTTCGCTGGACGATTTTGGGTCGGGCTACTCCTCGCTTGGCCTGCTGAAGGAATTCGACGTCGACGCCATCAAGCTGGATCGCAGCTTTTTTGTCAGCCTTCCCCAGCGCCGCGCTGAGGACGTTGTAGAAGCCATCACCGGCCTTGCACAGAAGCTGCATGTGCAGACGGTGGCCGAGGGCATCGAGACGGATGTACAGCTTGAGGTTCTGCGCCGGGCTGGCTGCGACTTGGTACAGGGTTATTACTTTTCCAAGCCCCTGCCGGTCGCGGATTTTGAGATTTGGCGCGCGGCGCGCGATGCGTCTGTGTAGCCACCGCGCAAGCGCTGCGCGGAGTATGTATAAAAGGGCCCGCGTCTGTAGACGCAGGCCCTTTTTTGCTGGGGAATGATGTACAAGTCAGGGGTTAGCAGCAGCTGTTGCAGCAGTTGTTGCCGAAGTCGTTGCCATAGCTGCCGTTGCAGCAGCCGTCATTGCCGGCGCACAGATAATGCACCCAGATGATGACAATGGCGATGACGACGATGATCCAGAACGCCTCATAGCCTTCAAAGAAGCCGCCCCGGCGATTATTACAACATCCCATACCCATAAGAGTCTACCTCCTAAAAGATTTCTCACTCCATATTATTGCAGGAGAGCGCTCTTTGTTACCGGGATGGGGATTATTTTTTGGCTGCGTCCAGCTGGGCCTGGGTGATGACGCCGCGCTCAACCAGGCGCTGGCCCAGCGTCTGGCTGCTTCCTTTGCACTGTACCCACAGCGCATTATAGGAAATGAGCGCCATATGGTCGCGCAGCATGCCGGTCTGCTGCATCTGGCTATACTGCGCCTGGGTGATGAGGCCGACCTCCATGGCCTTGGTCATGGACTGACGGTATTCAAAATCCCCCGCCTTGTCGTCGTATCCTAGCGCGCGCAGGACGTAGGTGAAGTAAACATTGCCTTCGGCCGGCGACTGCTGGGCAAATTCGGTCTCCGATATGCCGTTGGTATAGCCGCGGCTCTCGCCGTAGGCGACGTATTTAATGCCGTCGGGCCAGCCGGTAAGGTCGGTAAAGCTAGCCTTGCCTGTGTAAGCCAGCGCGGCGTCCTCCTCACCAAGCAGGCGGATGAGCATGATGAGGGCCTCCTGCCGCGTCGGGCGGCGGTTCAGCTCAAATCCGTGGTTACTGCCGCGGAAAAGGCCCATGGCGTTCAGGCGCTGCGCCTCGTCCTCATACAGAACAGCCCCCGCCTGCACGGCTGCAGCCCCGTCCTTGACGCGCACAACAGCGCTGGCCGACGTGATGCGCAGCCCTGCGTCCTGCGCCTGTGATACCATATAATATGTGTTGGGCGCAGCCGCGACGCCGACGGACAGCTCGCGCCCATGGGTAACGTCGATCAGGGGGGCGACACCGTTTGTCGCCGCCGTGCCGGACACCAGCACCATACCCGCGCCGACGGGGCCGGTGACGGTATCACCCTGGGCCAGCGTCACCTCTCGCCACGCGCCCGTCTGGCCCGATGACTGGGCGATGGATGCAGCAATGCCGGCGCTGAGACGCTGGTAGATATACGCATCTATGCCGTTTTGCAGCTTCTCGCTTTTCTGGGTAAAAAGCTCCTGCGCGCGGGCGGCGGCGTTGGCCTCCACCGTGCGGGAATAGATTTGCCGGACATAGGACAGCGTGACCAGCGGATCGGAGACCGAGCCGCCGGAGGCAAAAGCCGTCAGCGTGACGGCGAAAATAAGCAGCAATACAATCAAAACAGCGGTAGACTTACGCAAAACGCACCTCATTTTCCAGACCCATGACGTAAGCCGGGATTCCCGGCGACAGATAACCACATTATACTCCATTGTCCGTCTGCGCGCAAGGGTAGTCCTGCGTATGGTTTGCCAAAGGGGAGGCTATGTGCTATGATAAAAACAAAAATACCGGCAGCCATACAGCCGGCGGCAGAACGGACGACGGTAAGATGGATAGCCTATACGAAAAATACAGGAAATTGAACATTGCCGGCGCGCTGATCGCCCTGGAGCGGCGGGGGGACGTCGCACCATATTTTTGCTATCCCCAAAACGCCCGGGCCATTGGGTATGAGGGGTGTATTCTGTACTGCTTTATCGAGGGCTTCGGCGATATGGTCTTTGCAGCCAACCCGGAAAGCTGTGCAGACCGCAATGTTTACCCGCTTGCGGCCAGCTTTGCCGATTTTATGCGTCTGGTGCTGGCCTGCGGCTCGGCCAACCCGGTCGAACAGATCGTCTGGATGGATCAAAAGCAGTTTGAGCGGCATTTGCGGGAGGAAGAAAAAGCGCGCACAGACGAACAAAGGGAGCTGCTGGCATATCTCAAGCGCGAGCTGGATCTCACGCCCATGCAAGACCCGTTTACATATGTCAAAAAACTGCAGGCCGGTTTTGACGGCAGCGCGATTCAATACGACGAGGAATACTACGATGTCCTGGGGCTGGAGCGTCCGGCGCGGAGAAAGCGGAGAAAAGAGGAAAACGGCTTTGAGTTTCCGCCTGTGGTATTCAAAACGACAAAGAAAAAGAAGTGATTTCAGCTGTTGAGCGCCGCCCGGCAGGGCGGCTGATTTTATCCGCAGACGCAAAAGCGAAAAGCCGGAGAGCGCTTCTCTCCGGCGTACAATCAGCGTATGGGGCGGATCTTGTCCTTTTCTTTGGTAAAACGGCGCAGATAGAGCGTGATGTTGGGCAGCTGCAAAACGAGCAGGCCGGCCAAAAAGGCTGCGGCCCCGGCCATCCAGCCCGGCAGGCGGTCAAAGGGGATAAGGAGGAGGACCGGCTGCGCAAAGGACAGAAACCATGGAGAAAGGGGGCCGGCCGGAAGAAACCAACCAATCAGGCAGGCCGCCGTCAGCGCGCAGGCGCAGGCAAGCAGAGCCGGCCCTTCCTCCGGCGGCAGCAGGCCGCCGAGGAAAACCCGCCACAAAAACAGGCCGAACAGGCAGTAAGCTATCCCTCCCAGCGCTGTCAGGCCCGAATTAAACCAAAATTGTATCGCGCTGTACAGCAGGGGGAAAGCAAGGGTAAAGAGCACCGGCTTGACGAGCTTGTACATCCCGCACCCCCTGTCATGCCCGGCGGGAAAGGGCTCGCGCCGCGGACAGCGCGATAGCGGCGGCCGCCGCCATCAGCAGCGTCCGAATGATATGGCTAGGCAGGGGGGCCATCTGTCCTTCTGAAGTCTGCCAGGACGAAAGGAAAGGCAGCGCCCCCAGAAAATAAACCCATAACAGCGCGAAATGGATAAGGGCCGCCCGCCGCAGTGTCACGCTGCCGCGAAGGATGCACAGCGCGCACAGCAGGGTCAGCGCGCCGAGCAGCAGAACGGGCAGCAGCGTCCCCTGCAGCGCCAATGCGCTCAGGCGCGTCGAATCCCGGTAGGAAATCCAGACGTTGAGCAGGGCGGGATGGCCGGACGTCAGCGCCGACATCCCGCGTGAAAGCAGTCCGGCGGCGTCGGTGAGCTGCACCGCGGCCAGCAGCGCCGCCGACAGTCCCCAAAACAGGCGGGAGGGCGGCTTTTCCGCAAGCCGCGCAAGCCACGCGCCCAAAAGGATGATGACGACGGCTCGGGCAAGCATCCACGGAGCCGAGCGGAAGGCCATGGCGGCGGGCAGTGCGCTTTCACCCCCGATAAAGAGCAGAGGAATTTGCCCCGCGGCGTACAGCGCCGCAGCGCCGCACGCCCACCCCAGCGCGCCTGGCAGACGCAAGTCCCCGCGGGCGTACAGCAGCGCGAGCAGGCAGGCAAAAGCCGTCATGAGCAGCAGGGGAAGGGGGCGCGCTATGGCCAGCAGGCTGGACCAGCGCCGCAGCGCGGCCATCAGCTCTTCGCCCGAGGCCCCCTGCAGCGTCAGCCGCTGCATCAGGTCGGACGTATACAGCTCTGCATATTTGCACAGCATCCCGACAATGGCGACGCCCAGGCAGAAGCCGCCCAGGCCCCATTTACGCTTGGCGTTCATCATAGAAATGCCCTCCTTTTACTGGATGTGAAGCGTCTCGCATTCCACTTTGCTTTCTTTGGCAGCGGCCGCATAGCCGAACCGGCAGCGGTCGCACTGCCAGTCATGTATGACAGTGCGCTCGTACAGCTTGGCGGCGTGGTTAGCCATGCGGTGCGGGCAGGAAGCAAGCCCCTTGTAGATCCAGGAGCCGCGGGACAGGTTAAATTCGCAAAGGTTTCCGCCGCAGTCGCATGGAACGCCGCGGCGGGCAACGGCTTCGTCGGCATCCGGGTTCGTCTCATAGAAGGCTTCCACAGCGTCGGCGAGACACTTGCCGTGCCCCTCGTGCAGCGTGCGCACAAAGTCATACCAGGCGCGGTCCTCTTCCGACATGGGCTCTTCGGCGACGGCAGCCTCAGCCGGCGTCACGTCGACGACGTTTCGCTCAGGAAAGGTCAGCTCGCCCTGCTCGATGGGGATGCCGGCCGGAGGTTCGGCGCCCTGGCTGCTCAGGTTGAGTGTGCTTTCAGGGGCATTGGAGGTCTGCGCGGGCTCATCTTTAAGCGCGTCTGCAGCGGGATCCAGTGCCCCCAGCTGCGGAATAAAAGCGAGAGTGGCAGCCACAACCACGGCGAGCAGGCATAAAACGACGGCGGCTTTGTTGTTTTTCATCGTTATTTCTCCTCTTTGTTTGGCGGTAGGGAGACCCTGCTTCCTCCCACCGCCCGCACAAGGGCGGCCAGGCCGAGCAGCAGAGCGGCAGGGATAAAAAGCAGAATGCCGTTGACGATAACCGCGGGAATGTGCGGGGGCCGGAACCCGGTGCCAACGAAGAACATGTTAAAGCCTTTATAATATATTTCGGGGACTCCGGCGGGAATGGGGGTCAGCAGCGCGGCCAAAGCGTAAAAGGCCAGGCCGATCCCTGACCAGGCGGCGGCGTCCTTCCAACGAAGTTTTCCGGCGCAGTAAAGATAGGCAAGGGCGAAAACACAGCAGCAATACCAGAGCTGATGCAGCCGTCCTCCCAGCAGCAGATATTGCTGCGTCAGTTGCCCACCCATGAAGAGGTATCGAACGGCAAAAAAACGAGAAGGGCGGGTGTCGGTTTCGCCCACAGCCGGGGTGTCGGCGTCAATAGCCGCCGTTATTTTGCCGTCGATTTCGACAAAGACCTGCCGTTCGCTCGCGACAGTTAGGGCGGCCAACAGCAGGAAAGCAAGCGCGAAGCAGAGCATAAATGTCCGCTTGGCGCGCGGAGAAGCAGTGGCGTAAGAAGGCAGGCGGCGCGCAAGCATCCCGATAAGCGGACACAGCACAAGCAGGATGAGCGCGCCTGCATAAGCAGCGATAGGAGAGAAAAAAATTTTGCGAAAGGGTTCGCGGAGGGAGAAAAAGCCAAATTGAAAAGGTTCTACAAATTCTCCTTGGTGAATAAGGCCGTACAGGCCGGACAGCAGCGGGTGATAAAGCCGCAGCGGCAGCAGAATGTAAAGCAGCCCCAGCGGAAAGACAAAGCGCAGCCGCAGCCGTCCACAGGCGCAGGCCAGGCCGATGGCAATCGGCACGCCGAAAAGGGTGGCAAAGCAAAGCGGCTGGAGAAGGAGGAAATGGACAGAATACCGATAGGGAAACAGCCATGCCCAGCGCTCGGGAAGCATACCTGCATTGGCAGAGGGGAGGAATTGCTGCGTTATGCTGAAGGCCCTTTGCGCCAGAATCATAAGCAGCAAAAGCAGCAGGACAAGCTTTAATTCGAAACGGCGGTTTTGGGAAGCGGCGTTCATCATCAGCCCACCTTTGCTTCTTATTGCTGTGCCTTTGATTTCTGTTTTAATTATTATAGCAAAATAATACGGGATTTTCCAGCTTTATTTCTTAAATATTGTACAAAATCTAATGGTTGACAGAAATTTTTGAACGCTGCTATGATAGCAGTGATACCACATACGCGGATGTAAGGAGGAAGCTTATATGAGCGCTGAGACATTAAGCGGTGATAATTTTAAACAGAGGGTGTTGGACAGCGACATCCCCGCCCTGGTCGAGTTCTGGGCGCCGTGGTGCGGATACTGCCGCAGGATTAACCCTGCTGTGGACGAGCTGGCGCGGGAGTGCGCGGGCCGCGTGCTGATCGGCCGGGTCGACTGCGACGACCAGCCTGAGCTGGACGGGCAGTACCAGATCGACATTGTCCCGTCCTTTTTCCTGTTCCAGAAGGGCAGGGTGGACGGCCCGCTCATCAACCCGCGCGGCAAGGGGGAAATCCTGGCCTGGATGGAGGAAAACGGCGTCCGCTGCGGCGGCGAGGGATGATTGTCCGCGAGATCGAAGAGGGGGAGATAAGCATCCCTCTCTTTGCCTGCTTCCGACGTCGCCAGGTCGTGACAAAATGCTGGCGGCGCGATGGAGACGCCTGGGTCATCCGCGATGATCCCTTTATCGACGATTGGAGTGGGGAGGACCTGGAAGCCCTTGTCCGCTGCCTGCGTCATACGGCGCGGGCAGGGGGGCTGGTCTATGGCGCTTTGGACCCGTGCGGCGCGCTCAAGGGCCTTTGCTCGGTGGAAGCGGAGCCCGTCGGCTCGAGGGGGCAATACCTGGATCTGAGCTGCCTGCACGTCTCGCAGGAGCTGCGCGGGCAAGGCATAGGACGGCGGCTTTTCCTGTATGCCGCAGACTGGGCCCGCGCCAAAGGGGCGGAAAAGCTGTATATCTCATCCCATTCCGCCGCGGAAACGCAGGCCTTTTACCGAGGCCTCGGCTGCGTCGACGCCGAAGAAATCCAAAGGGCCCACGTCGAGCGCGAGCCCTTTGACTGTCAGCTGGAATATAGGCTATAGCAAAGGACGGCAGGATTGCCCTGCCGTCCTTTTTCATCCAACATTACCGCAGCTGACTTCGTCTTCGCTCCATAAATCGCCCCGCGGGGGCAGGCTGCTGATGTATAAACCATACCTTAGGAATGGTTTTCCCGGTTTTCATGCTTGCTCTTCCTGAGCGTCAGGCTTATTGTGGTTTTTAGATATTTTTACATAAATGTAATTTAATAGATGCTCCAATCAAAGGCGGCGGACAAATCGCGCAGCAGGTGAACGCCGGCCAGGGAGTTGCCGTGCGCGTCGAGCGCCGGTCCTAAAACCCCGACGCCGCAGCGCCCGGGCACGACGCCGACAATGCCGCCGCCTACCCCGCTTTTGGCCGGGATGCCGACCTCGACGGCAAAGTCGCCTGAGCCGTCGTACATGCCGCAGGTGGCCATGACGGCCTTGACGACGCGGCAGACGTCGCGGGAGGCCAGGCGCTGCCCTGCGGCCGTCACCCCGTTTGCCGCAAGAAAGCAGCCGATGGCGGCGATGTCGCGGCAGTCGACCTCGACGGAGCACAGGCGGAAGTAAGCGTCAAGCAGCGGCGTCACCTCCCCGGACAGGATGCCGGTGCTTTTCATGTAATAGGCCAGGGCGCGGTTGCGGTCGCCCGTCTCTTTTTCCGAGCGGTAGACCGCTTCGTTGACGGCAATGTCGGGGCTTTGCGCGATGCGGCGCAGCATGGCGAGCACGCGCTCAAGCTTGTCCTCGGGCCTGTCCCCCGCGACCATGGACAGGCAGACGATGGCGCCCGAGTTGATGAAGGGGTTGAGGGGCTTTTTGTCGCTTTTTGTCTCCAGGCTGACGATGGAATTGAAGCCATCGGCCGTCGGGGAGATGTTGACCTTGGCGAAAAGGTCTTCCGGGCGGTTATCCAGCAGGGCGCAGAGAAAGACGACCACCTTGACGATGCTCTGGATGGTAAAGCGCGCTTCATAATCGCCGAAGCAGCGCTTTTCGCCCGATACATCCATCAGGCAGAGCCCAAGCAGGCGCGGATCCTGCTTGGCCAGCTCGGGAATGTAGGAAGCAACGACGCCTTGCGAGGCGTAAAGGGCGTTTTTGCGCACAAGCTCTCCGATGTCAGGGATCATGAATGGTCACCTCGTTATAGGGTTGGGTCTAGTTTACCACAGATATTGCGCTTTGGCTATGCCCTGCCGCAGGCGCGCCGCGCCCTTGACAGCCTGTGCGGAAAAAGGGATAATAAAATGAAGAATATGCATACAGGAGCCTTTGGTATGAAGCAATATCCCAGTATATTCAACGACGTCATCGGACCGGTGATGATAGGGCCCTCCAGCTCGCACACGGCGGCGTCGGTGCGCATCGGCGCGCTCATCCGGCAGCTGGCGGGGGACGGGCTGGAAAGCGTCCGGTTTGTCTTTGACCGCAGGGGTTCCCTGGCGGCGACATATAATACCCAAGGCAGCGACTTTGGCCTGGCGGGCGGGCTGTTGGGGTATGCGCCGCATGAAAAGGGGATACTGACCGCCCTGGAGCAGGCCGAAGCGAAGGGCCTGCGCATCGGCTTTGCCCTGGAAGACGTCGGGCCTGGGCACCCCAACGCCTATTACGTCACGGCGATATCATCCGCCGGTGCGCTGCGCCTGACGGCGGCTTCCGTCGGCGGCGGGATGGTCGAGGTGACGGAGGTCGAGGGGTTTCCCGTGCACATTGACGGCGGGTTTTATGAAGCCCTGCTTGTGTCGCCGTCGCCGCTGGGGGAGGACGGGCTGGCACTGTGGCGACGCGCCATGCCGGGCTGCGCCATTGAGACGCAGAGGGGGCAGGACGGGCGGTATCTTCACCGGGGCTATTCCGACGCTCCGCCCGACGCGGCTGCGCTGCGCGCGGCCTTCCCCAGCATCCGGCTGGCCGGGCCCGTCCTGCCGGTTGTAAACCAGATGCGGCCGCAGGCGCCCTTTGTCACGGCGGAGGAAATCGCCGCGGCCGGGCGGGACAAGCCGCTGTGGCAGCTGGCCGCCCAGTATGAAAGCGCGCGCAGCGGGCTGGGGGAGGAGGCCGTTTTGCAGCGTATGGAGGAGCTGGTGCAGCTGCTTGCACAGTCGCTGGCAAGCGGCGGCGGGATCAATGCGCCCGGCGGGCGCATCCTGCCCGATCAGGCCCAGTTGCTGGAAAACTCCCCTTACCTGGGCGGGAGCCTGGAAAAAAAGATACTCCGGTACGTTACCCGTTTCATGGAGCTGAAAAGCGCCATGGGGGTCTTTGTCGCGGCGCCGACGGCGGGGTCGTGCGGCTGCCTGCCCGGTACGGTATTTGCTCTGGGGGACGAGCTGGGGCTTTCCGTCGAAGAAAAAGCCAAGGCCATGCTGTGCGCCGGGCTGATAGGCGTGCTGATCGCAAGTAAAAGCACCTTTGCCGCCGAAGTGTGCGGCTGTCAGGCAGAATGTGGCGCGGGATCGGGCATGGCGGCCGCCGCCTGCGCCCATGTGCTGGGCGCGACTGCCGAACAGGGGCTGACGGCGGCGTCCATGGCGCTGCAAAATATTCTGGGTATGGTATGCGACCCTGTTGCAAACCGCGTCGAGGTGCCCTGCCTGGGCAAGAATATCATGGCCGCCATGAATGCGCTGGCCAGCGCTAACATGGCCCGGGCCGGCTTCGCCGGCGTCATCCCCCTCGACCAGACCATCGCCGCCATGGACAGCGTCGGGCGCAGCATCCCGCGCGAGCTGCGGTGTACCGGTCTGGGCGGACTTTCCGTAACAGAGGCCGCCCAATGTATCCGTTTTCGTTTGGAAGGAGAGTGTGCGTCATGTTGATGATAAGCCGCAGGGATATGGAAAGCCTGGCCGACCCCGCGCAGGTGCTGAAGGCCGTCGAGCGGGCATTTGCCCTGTACGGGGAGGGGAAATACGATATGCCCCTGCGCTTCAGCTACGACAGCGGCGCGCGCAACCTTTTGTATATGCCCTGCTTTACAGAAGGGGCGATGGGGACTAAAATCCTGACCGTTTTCCCGCAGAACCGGGAAAAGGGCCTGCCCGCCATCGACGGGCTGATGCTGCTCAACGACCCGGAAAGCGGCGCGCCGATATGCGTCCTGGACGCAAAGATGCTGACGCAGCTGCGCACCGGCGCCGTCGGTGCGGGCATGGGCGCCAAAGCGCTGGCAAAGCGGGACGCGCGCTCGGTCTGCCTGGTCGGCTGCGGGGCGCAGGGGCTTTACCAGCTGCTGTTCTGCTGCCTTGTGCGCCCCATCGAGCGCATCGCCCTGTTTGACGCTTATGCCAAAGACCTGTCCAGCTTTGTCTGCCGCGTACGGGAGATGACAGGGGTCAAGCAAATCGACGTCTGTCAAAGCGCGGCTGAAGCGGCGCGGGACGCCGACATCCTCGTCACGGCGACGACGGCAAAAAGCCCCGTTTTCCCGGACGACGCCGCGCTGTTCCGCGGCAAATGCTGTATCGGCATCGGCTCTTACAAGCCGGACATGCGGGAATACCCCGACGCGCTGATGGAGACAAGGCCGCTTGTCGTCGCCGACTGCGCCCACGCGCTGGAAGAAAGCGGCGACCTGAAGGACCCGCTGGAGAAGGGGCTGCTGCGAGCGGAAGATGTGCGTGAGCTGTCGGACCTTTTGGGTCGGTATGAGTCCGGCGAGGGCACTGTCTTTTACAAGTCGGTCGGCATGGCGCTTTTTGACGTTGTGACGGCCAGACGCATTTACGAGCTGGCGTCTGCACGGGGAGCGGGCGTTGAGGTCCAGTGGTGAAGGGAGAGGAAGGAATGGGAGAGCTTTATTTCAACCCCGGCTGTGCGTTAAGCCTGTACAAGCCGGAAATGGAAAACCGCATCGTCGAGTGGCTTGGCAGGGTCTGGGGACCGGTGCAGCTGCACAAAATCTGCTGCCAGCACGACCCGCGCCTGCCGGCGGGATCGACCATCATCAACGCTTGCGCCGGCTGCGACCAGCGCTTCGGCAGCCTGTACCCGGGGATCTCCACCGTCTCGCTGTGGGAGATACTTGACGGCATTGACGGGCTTGAGCTACCCGATTATCACGGGGCAAGGATGTCGGTTCACGACCCCTGCCCGGTGCGCGGGCGCGGCGCGGTGCATCGGGCGGTGCGCAGCCTTTTGGACAAGATGAACATTGAGGTCGTCGAAACGGAGAGACACGGCGCCCAGTCTGTCTGCTGCGGGGACGACCTGTGGCCCAAATGCGACATGGAAACCATCCGCCGCCATATGCGCATGCGGGCGCAGTCCATGCCCTGCCAGGACGTCGTCGTCTACTGCGTGTCCTGCATCAAATCTATGGACATCGGCGGCCGGACGCCGCGCCACATGGTCGACCTGCTCTTTGGCGAGGGCACCGACCCGCAGGACAACGACACTGCGCGCTGGCATGGGCGGCTCAAGACCTACATCGCCGCTCATTGAGAAAGCTGAATACACACGGAAAAGGGGGATGGATATGGCGGGAAAATTGACATTCGGGAAGCTGCTGAACCGGTGGCTTGTCGCCGCTTTTGCAGCGTGCCTGATAAATATACTTTGGCTCAAAATACCGTTGCTCCACAATATCCTTCTGGCAAGCCTGGGGGCCTTGCTGCTGATTTTCCCGGTCTATCCGCCTGGGCTGGAAGCAAGGTATTCCGCCAGGCAATGCCGGGCCATTGTCCGCATCGTCGCAGCGGCTGAAATCCTGCTTTCATTTGCGGTAAGAAGCATGCTTTGACGCTGATAGCCAACAGAATCAGGACGGCGGGCAAAAAGCCAGGCCCATGAGGGGCGGGCAAGACCGGCAGACGAAACCGCCTGCCGGGGGAGGGAGACGCCATGAGCATCCAATACGACAATGAATACTTTTTTGACCAGTACGCCCAGATGTCCCGCAGCAGGCTGGGGCTGGACGGCGCAGGGGAGTGGCATCAGCTTAAGCCCCTGCTTCCGCCGCTGGAGGGCAAAGCGGTGCTCGATCTGGGGTGCGGCTACGGCTGGCACTGCGCCTATGCCGCCCAAAACGGCGCGGCAGAGGTGCTGGGCATCGACAGCAGTGAAAGGATGATCGCCGAAGCACGGCGGCGCAATGGCGGGAAAGGGATCGATTACCGCGTTTGCGCGCTCGACCAATACGAATACCCGGAAAGCCGGTGGGATCTCGCCGTCAGCAACCTGGTGCTTCACTATATCGCCGACTTAAAGGGGGTTTACCGCAGCGTCGCCCGCACGCTCAGGCCGGGCGGCGTTTTTCTGATAAACATTGAGCATCCCGTTTTTACCGCCGCGCCTGGACAGGACTGGGTATACGACCCGGACGGCAGGCCGCTGTACTGGCCTGTCGACGATTATTTTAAAATGGGCGAGAGGAAAACCCATTTTTTGGGCTGTGATGTAGTTAAGCAGCACCATACGCTGACCGATATCCTGATGGGACTGCTGGAGAGCGGCTTCGCCATTGGACATGTCGAGGAAGCGCAGCCGCCCTTTGCATGGCGGCAAATGCCCGGCATGACCGATGAGCTGCGCCGGCCCATGATGCTGCTGATCCGGGCCGCCGTAGAAAAATAGCAGGCAGCCCTGGATATATAAAAAGGAGGATGAGCATGGAAAAGTCAAAGGTCTATTTTACAGACATGCACACGACAGGGGAGCGCAACCTGCCGCAGAAGCTGGAGGCGCTGATGAAAAGGGCCGGGTTTGAGGATATCGACTTCACCGGGAAATTCGTCGCCGTCAAGCTGCATTTCGGCGAGCCGGGCAACCTGGCCTATCTGCGGCCCAATTACGCCGCCGTGGTCTGCGATTACGTCAGGCGCTTGGGGGGGAAGCCCTTTGTCACAGACTGCAACACCCTGTATGTCGGCGGGCGCAAAAACGCCCTTGATCATCTGGACAGCGCCTATCAAAACGGCTATAACCCCTTTGCCACAGGGGTGCACACCATCATTGCCGACGGTCTCAAGGGCACTGAGGAACGGCTCGTGCCTGTCGAGGGGGGCGAATATGTTAAGGAAGCCAAGATCGGCAGCGCCATTATGGACGCCGACATCGTCATTTCCCTCAATCATTTTAAAGGGCACGAGCTGACGGGTTTCGGCGGCGCCATCAAAAACCTGGGCATGGGCAGCGGTTCCCGCGCCGGGAAAATGGAAATGCACAGCGCCGGTAAGCCGAGCGTCGACACAGACGAGTGCATCGGCTGCGGCAAATGCGCCCGTATCTGCGCGCACGACGCGCCCCAGATCCGCGGCGGCAAGGCCAGCATCGACCATGACAAATGCGTCGGCTGCGGCAGGTGCATCGGCGTCTGCCCCAAAGACGCCGTCGTCGCCCCCTTTGACGAAGCAAACGACGTACTCAACTACAAAATCGCCGAGTACGCCAAGGCCGTCATCGACGCTCGGCCTCATTTCCACATCAATATGGTCATCGACGTGTCGCCGTACTGCGATTGCCACGCGGAAAACGATATTCCCATCGTCCCTGACGTCGGCATGTTTGCATCCTTTGACCCGGTGGCCATCGATATGGCCTGCGCCGACGCCGTCAACCGTCAGCCTGCCGTGCCCGGCAGCCTGCTGGACAAGCGCGGGCACCATCATCACGACCACTTTGCAGACGTCTCGCCCGAGACCAACTGGATCGCCGCGCTTGAGCATGGACAGAAAATCGGCATTGGCAGTATGGAATACAATTTGATAGAGATGTAAGGAAAACCCCGGCTTAGCCGGGGTTTTCCTTTGTGCGGTTTTGCCGCACGCCTGCACTTGCCGCCAGCTGGGGCGTCAGCGCCCTAAAGCGGTAAGAGGCTTTGCGCTGCAGCGCCGGCGGCCGTATTCTGAGGATGTGGGATG
>CAJMOV010000020.1 GCA_905215125.1 uncultured bacterium
TTACCGTCGACTGGACTGCCGCTTGCGGCAGTCTTTTTTTAGCCCAATTCTCTGATAAGCTATTGTATATTAAAAGTTATTTTATTTTTAAAAATACCTTGACAGGCGAAGTATATTATGATATCATGCACTTAGCAAAGGAGGTGAAAGCCCATGTCCATTGCTTCGGACATCATCCGCGGGCATACAGAAACCATCATTCTGGCCCGCCTTCTCAGGTCGGACAGCTATGGCTACGAAATCAACAAATCCATTCAGCAGTCCACCGGCGGTCAGTATGAGCTAAAGGAGGCAACGCTGTACACCGCCTTTCGCCGGCTGGAGCAAAACGGCTACATCAGCTCCTATTGGGGGGACGAGGGCAGCGGCGCCCGCCGCCGTTATTACCGTATCACTCCGTCCGGGCGGGCCTTTTACAAGCAAAACTGCCTGGATTGGGAAAGGGCCAAACAAATGATTGATCAACTGATTAAGGGGGATTGACAAGATGAAACGCAAGCCAAGCTGCGATTATACCCGCACTTACCGTGAAACCCTCGAATATGAGCTTCTGCGATTTGCCCTTTATTCCTGCAGCCCGCTGTGGCGCAATATCTGACGGGAGGAACCACCATGCATGACAAAATCAGAAAGCACGTCAACATGCTTTTACAGCCCGCCCCTGACTGCCCGGAAAAAAAGGAAATTGCCGAGGAAATGTCCCTCAACCTGACGGAGAAATACGACGACCTTGTCTCCCAGGGCCGCGACGGCGACGACGCCTATCGCGAGGTCATCGCCGGCATCGGCGACGTGGGCGAAATCATCTCCTTCATCCGCGGTGCGCGCGAGGTACGGCAAAATGAAGAGGACAACGCGCCGGGCAGCCCCTTTTCGGGTTTTGAAGATCGGGTGCGCACCTGGAGCGACCAGTTGGCCCGCAGCATCGAAGAACCGATGCGCACTATGGCCGATGAGCTCAAGACAGCCGCCAAAAAGGTCGAAGCCAGCGCCAAAAATTTTCACGGCATTTTCCGCTGCGACTACGCCTTCGACGCCGAAGGTATCGGCAGCCTGCTTGTAGAAATGCGTTCAGGCGACCTGACTCTCGGCGTCAGCGACGATGAGCAAATCCATGTGATTGAACGCAGCCGCGCCGAACTCAACGAACAACAGCGGGCCAGCTTTGACCGCTCGGGCGACTGCCTACGCATTTCACAGGGACGCAATTACGTCGGCTTTTTCTTCTTCGGCTTCGGCATCATTTCCTCTGATCTGGAAATTCGCCTGCCAAAGCGCGCTTGGCGCAGCATCATTGCCAGCGGCGTTGCCGATGTTGAAGTGAACGGGCTGGATTGCCAGTCCATGTCGATCAAAAGCAGCTCGGGCGATATGAATTTCCGGCTGCTGAACACGCAAAGACTAATGATCGAGAGCATCACCGACGATATCGACCTGACAGGCAACGTCGGGATGCTGGACATCCGCAGCAAAAGTGGGGACATCGACCTGCGCGACGCCGCTGTCGACTCGCTTTCAGTCGACCTGGTTTCCGGCGATATTGTTTTTGAAGGAAGCCTGCGCCGCGCCGCCTTCAAAGGAAAGTCAAGCGATGCCCGCATCTCCTCCAGCACTCCGCTTGAAGCGCTGAGTATTGATACCATATCCGGCGACGTTCGTCTCTCCCTGCCGGAAAACGATGGTTTTTCCGTCAAATACAAGCGGGTTTCCGGCGACCTGCGCAGCGACTTCAGCCTGACGACCTCCCTCAACAGCCGAGACGGCGTCGCCGTCTACAAAGACGGCTGCCAGCCGCCCTATAGCATTTCAACCGTCAGCGGGGATATCCACATCATCCGCAGGCGGTAACCGGAGTAAGGGGACAAAATGAATAAGCTGTCTGCATCGACGCGCGAGGGATTCAACCTGTGGCTCTCGGTCGCCGGGCAGGGGGTATCGGGCCTGGGGCATTACCTGTTTTCTTTTGCCATGGGGCTTTATGTCCTCTCCCTGACCGGCTCGGCGCAAAGCTATGCCGTCGCCGTCTCCATCGGCCTTTTGCCTTCGGCGCTGCTCTCGCCTATTGTCGGCGCACTGGCCGACCGCGTCAGCAAAAAGCTGCTCATCGTCGGCAGCGACGCATTGAACTGCGTCATACTGCTTTCGGCCTTTTTCTTTACCCTGCATAAACCGCTGACGGTGTCGGGCGTTTACCTGCTCACCCTGCTGATGTCAGTGCTCAGCCCCTTTGTCAATGTTACCTTTACGGCGGCTGCGCCCCGCCTGGTCTCCGACAGGCGGCTGTCGCAGCTGGCGTCCTACCGTTCAGCCGTCACCAGTGTCATTCAGGTGGCCGCCCCCGTTCTGCGCGGCGCTATCTACGCGCTCATCGACGTCCGGCTTTTCCTGCTGCTGTCGTCCGCCGCCTTCGGGCTGTCGGCCGTCAGCGAGCTGTTCATTGATTTTCACTTCAGCCCCCTTCCCTCTGCCGCAGAGCAGCAGGAGCCTTTTTTCAAGACGCTGGCAGGTGGCGCCAAATACCTTACCTCCTCCGTTTTTTTGCTGGCCATCATGGGTATCTCCATGATGCTCAACCTGCTTTTTTCCGCTATTGACGCCCTTCTGCCCTATTCGGTGCTGGAGGTGCTGGCGCTCGGCGAAAATGTCTACGGTATTATCATCGGCGGCTTTTCTGTCGGCGGTTTGCTGGGCGCGCTGTATATCGGCCGGCGCGATGTCCGCTTCTCCCGTCCGCTGATGGTGCGCTGCGTCGCCGTTATGGCGGTGCTGATGGCGCTTATCGCCGTCCCCCTCTCCCTGCCCCTAGACAAGAGGGTTTGCGCCGCGCTGCTGTGCGCTGCCGTCTTTACCATGGGGCTTGCCGCTTCCTTCGCCAATGTCACCATCAACGTCTTTCTGCAGCGTATCGTCCCCGGGTGCCTGCTCGGACGGGTCAACGGGCTGTTCAGCATGTCTTCTATGCTGCTCATGCCGGTGGGCATGCTGATTTTCGGCACGCTGGCCGATCTTTTCCCCGCCGCCGCCATTTTCCTAGCCTGCTCAGCTCTGCTTGCCCCCATCGCGCTGCTTGTCCGCCGCGTAGCTTCGCTGGACAAAGCGGTGGCCAGCTTGACTTAGGCGGCCGCCGCATATAAAAAAAGGCCGGATCCCCACCGGGGGATTCGGCCTTCGGCTTTTACTTTTCCGCATCGGCGGCGGCAACGATATGTATCGCCTCCCCGCACTGCGGGCAATAGGGCGGCGTCTTGCACATCAGGACGTCGACGGCGCTGCCTCGCACAATAAGCCTGCTCCCGCAGGCAGGGCAGCGGTACAGCTTATCGGCCATGCTCGCTCCGATAAGGCTGGCCGCGCCGCCCGCCAAAATAATGCCATAGGCATATGCTGGAAGCAGGACGGCAAAAAAGCTCCCTACGATCATGGTGAATATTCCGCCCCACTCCAGGATTCGGGCAATCCGCAGTCGTCCTTTGTTGATTTTCAGCACATTTCCCGCCCCTTTTCAGCATATTTTGGTTACAGTATACCAATCCGCAGTCCATTGTGTCAACGTAAAAGAGAAAAGCAGGGGTTAAGCCCCTGCTTTCCGTGCTGTTGGAAGTATCTAATCTATCGCCGCGTAGCCGCGTCTGCGCCGCAGTGCAAGGCCAGTCTGCCTGCCGGGCTGCAATAAAAAAACCGCTTTCGCGGCGTACCTTCCTGTTCTGGGGGGACGATCTACTTTTCACTGATGTAGATGTCTTCGTCCCGGAAAATCAGCTCGTCGATATCACCGTAATGATAATCGAAATACACCACATTATCCTTTCTCATGGCTACCTCCTTTCTGCTTTTGGCTAACCATAGTATACCGTATTCTATGCAAAAGCGCAAGGGATGTTGCCTAAATCTTTTGTAAAATTTCCGTAAGCCTGTACTAAAAATCAATAAAAGCCGCCCCCGCGGACGGCTTTTACTGCCGGGATTATCCTGTCAACGCCTGCCGCAGCATGGCGACGGCGCGGCGCTCCACGCGGGATACCTGCACCTGCGAGATGCCAAGGATGTCTGCCGCCTTCTGCTGGGTCAAATCTCGGAAAAACCGCAGCGCCAGAACCGATCTTTCAAGCTCGGGCAAGCATCCCATAGCCTCGCGCAGAGCGATGCTTTCCACCAGCCTTTCCTCAATGCCCTCGCCCAGCACATCCTGAAGGGTGAAGCCCTCCTCCCCGATGTCGGCGTCGAGGGAAAAGGTCCCCGCCCCCGCCTGTTCACAGACGGCGACGTCGGCCGCCGTCAGCCCCGTCGCCTCGCACAGGTCGCTCAGGCGGATGTCCCCCTGACGCTCGCGCTCCAGCCGCGCCTTGGCCGCGTAGACGCGGGCAGCGTTTTCCTTAACGCTGCGGCTGACCTTGATAATGCCGTCGTCGCGCAGAAACCGCTTGATCTCCCCTGTGATTTTGGGGACAGCATAGGTGGAAAGCCGGGTTCCAAAGGCGGGGTCATACCCCCGTACCGCCTTGATAAAGCCGATGCTGCCCAGCTGGAAAAGATCCTCCGCTTCCACCCCGCGGCCGAGAAAGCGGCGCACGACGCTCCAGATGAGGGTACTGTTTTCCTCGACCAGCTGTTCCAGCTCGTCTTCGGTATAACGGCGGGGGACTTCTTCCAATGCGGGGCCGGTCATTGCCCCTTCCCTTCCCCCTGCGCGCGCTGGGATAAGGTCTTCTGCATCCGCACTGTCGTGCCCTTGCCCGGCTTAGAGCGCACATACAGCTTGTCCATGAAGCTCTCCATGATGGTAAAGCCCATGCCGGACCGCAGCGCATCCCCGGTGGTGAACAGCGGCGTGCGGGCGCGCGCGATGTCGTCGATGCCGCAGCCGCTGTCGCGGACGATGATCTCCACCGTCGCCGGCTCGTACAGCCGGACCGTCATGCTGATTTGCCCGACGCTGTCGCGGTAGGCGTGGACTATGCAGTTGGTCACTGCCTCTGATACCGCGGTCTTGATATCATTCAGCTCGTCCAGCGTCGGGTCGAGCTGGGCAATAAACGCAGCGGCCGACGCACGGGCGAACGATTCGTTGTTGGACTTGCTGGGAAAGCGCAGGGCGACGCTGTTAAACACTTTCTTTTTCATGTTATGTATCTCCTTTAGCTAAACGAAGAGCATCATTTTATGCAGCCCGGCGGCGTCGAGCACGCGGCGCGCCTGCGGCTGCGCGCCGCGCACGCAGAAATGTCCCCCGCTTTCCTGGCAGGCGCGGAAGGCGCGCAGCACCACTGCGATGCCCGAGCTGTCCATAAACCCTACCCCGGTCAAATCCAAAATGACGCTGCGGGGCACCCCTTCGTCGATGATTTCGCCGATGCGACGCATGGCGGTGACCGCTTCATGGTGTCCCAGCTCCCCTTCCAACGCAATACAAAGGGCGCCGCCCTCTTGCTTACATAGCATTTCCATGTTTTCACCTCTGTCTCTGTCGGCTTGTCCATCTGGACAAAAATAATGGCGTGTCCACAGACACACCATTATTTTACAAAAATTCCCTTGTCGTTTTTTAGTGTCTTTGGTCTTGCATCGCCTTTTTGCAGTCCCCAATCATGTAAAGCGAGCCGCAGGCGATGACGACGTCCTCCCCGCCGGCCAGGGCGACGGCCTGCGCCGCCGCCTGCGCAGGATCAGGCACGACGCGCACGTCGGCACAATGCTCCCGCGCGATCTCTGCTGTGACGGCAGGGTCTAGGGCACGGGGGGACGCCGGGCGCGACGCGAAAAAGCGCCTTGCCCGCCTCGCCACCTGCTCAACACAGTATTCATATTCCTTGTCCGCAAGCATCCCCATGACGACGGTAACAGCCCGTCCCGCGTAAAAGCGGTCGATGGCCTGGCACAGCCGGTCGACGGCGTCGCGGTTGTGCGCGCCGTCAATCATGCACAGGGGACTTTGCCGCACCACCTCCAGCCGGCCGCCGAAGCAGGTATGCGCAATGCCCCAGCGGATGTCCTCCTGCGCAATGCCCCAGCCAGCGGCGTTAAGCTCTTCAAAGATGGACAGCACCGTCAGCGCATTGTAAATCTGGTGCTCGCCGCGCAGGGAAATAAAGTATTCCTCTCCCTTGTAACGGATGCGCGAGCCGTCAAAGCCGCTTTCCAAAACCGTCAATCGAGAAAGGTCGGGGGTATTGGGCACGATGCCCAGGCTGCGGCACGTCTCGTCGACCATCTCGCGCGCATCCCGGGGCAGCAGGGGATAAACGGCGGCGCGGGTTCCCCTCTTTAAGATGCCGCACTTTTCCCGTGCGATCTCTCCTGTCGTGCTGCCGAGAAATTCGGTGTGGTCAAGCGAAATGGACAATATGGCGCAGCAGGCGGGGGCGTCGATGACGTTGGTACAGTCCAGCCGCCCGCCCAGGCCCACCTCAAAGGCGACGGCGTCGCACCCGCGCCGGGCAAACCAGCACAGGGCAAGGGCGGTGACAATCTCAAACTCGGTACATTCGCTGCCCTCCGCCTTCATCTGCTCGAGGACGGGCAACATAAGCTCCATTTCCCGCGCCAGCTCCTCCTTGGGGATCATTTCGCCGTCTATCTGCATCCGCTCGCGGAAATCGACGACATAGGGCGAGATAAACAGCCCCGTTTTTTTCCCCGCGCGCTGCAAAACGCCGGCTGTCATGGCGGCGGTGCTGCCCTTTCCGTTGGTCCCTGCGATGTGGACGAACCGCAGCTTATCCTGCGGCCGCCCCAGCAGCTTACACAGGCGGGTCATGCGCTCCAGCCCCAGGCGCGATCCCAGGCGGGTAGACGCATGGATGACGGACAATGCCTGCTCGTAATCCATATCTTTATCTTGCTCCTTTACAGCTGACGGAGGCTGTCCTCCAGCTTTTGACGCTGCTCATCCAGCTTGGCGCGGCGCTCGCGTTCGCCGTCGACCACCTTCTGCGGCGCCTTGCTGACAAAGCCGGGGTTTTGCAGCTTCTGATCAATGCGGGCAATCTGTCCCGCGACGTTATCCAGCTCTTTTTGCAGACGCTGGCGCTCTTTCTCCATATCGACGAGATCGCTCATCGGCATATAGACGCGAGCTGCGCCGGCGACCAGCGACACCATTCCCGCCGTATCCTGCGGCGGCTCGCCCTGGACCGCAACGCGGGACGCATACGCCAGCTTTTTAAGCACCGGCTCGGCGGCGCGGTAACGCTCCTGCTTGTCAGTTGCGATGATAAGCTCAGCCTTGCGGGATGGGGGGACGTTCATCTCCGCTCTGCGGGCGCGCACGGCGCGGATGGCGTCCATGATGTCCTCCATTTCCTCGCACTCGGCAGGGAAGCAGAGCTTTTCGTCATAAGCCGGCCAGCGGGAGACCATGATAGAGCTGCCGTCCCCCCTGAGGCCCTGCCACACCTGCTCGGTGATATAGGGCATGAAGGGGTGCAAAAGCTGCATGGTTCCCGTCAGCACATGGCCAAGGACGCGCTGCGCCCCTTCCGACGCCTGCGGATCGGCCCCTTCGCCCAGGCGGGTCTTGCACAGCTCGATATACCAGTCGCAGAAGCTGTCCCAGATGAAGCTGTACAGCTTGTCTGCGGCAATGCCCAGCTCAAAGCGTTCCAGGTTTTCCGTCACTTCCCGCACCAGCTCGTTATAGCGGTGCAGGATCCACTTATCCTCCAGCGTCAGCTCGCAGGGCAGGGCGAAATCGGGTACCGTCAGGTTCATCAAAACAAAGCGGGAGGCGTTCCAGATTTTGTTGGCAAAGTTGCGGTTGCTCTCCACCTTCTCGGTGGAAAAGCGGGTGTCGTTGCCCGGGCTGTTGCCCGTAACCAGGGTAAACCGCAGCGCGTCCGCGCCATACTTTTCAATGACCTCCAGCGGGTCGACGCCGTTACCCAGGCTCTTGGACATCTTGCGGCCCTGCGCATCGCGTACCAGGCCGTGAATATAAACCGTTTTAAAGGGACGCTGCTTCATCTGCTCCAGTCCTGAGAAAATCATGCGGGCCACCCAGAAGAAGATGATGTCATACCCCGTGACCAGCACGTCGGTGGGATAGAAATAGTCCAGCTCAGGGGTCTTTTCCGGCCAGCCCAGGGTGGAGAAGGGCCACAGGGCCGAGCTGAACCAGGTGTCCAGCACGTCCTCGTCCTGCCGGACGTTGTGGCTGCCGCACTTGGGACAGGTCTTGACCGGCGTCTTGCTGACCTCCATATGGCCGCAATCGTCGCAGTAATAGGCGGGGATCTGGTGCCCCCACCACAGCTGGCGGGAAATGCACCAGTCATGGACGTTTTCCATCCAGTTGGTGTAAATCTTGGTAAAGCGCTCGGGCACAAAGCGGATCTCCCCGTCCTCGACGGCGCGGATGGCTTCCTTTGCCAGCGGGGCCATTTTGACAAACCACTGCGCCGACGTCATGGGCTCGACATCGGTGCCGCAGCGGTAGCAGGCGCCGACGTTATGGCTGTAATCCTCCGTCTTGACCAGATAGCCCTGCTCGTCCAGATCGCGGATGATGGCCTTGCGGCACTCCAGCCTGTCCATCCCCTGGTAGGGGCCGCCGTTTTCATTGACCTTGCCGTCCTCGTCCAGCACGAGGATGAAGTCCAGCCCGTGGCGCTGGCCCATGTCAAAGTCGTTGGGGTCGTGACAGGGGGTGACCTTGACGCAGCCGGTGCCGAAATCGCGCTCGACATACTCGTCTGCAAAAATGGGAATGGACCGGTTCATGATGGGCAGAATGGCCCTTTTACCGATGAGGTGCTGGTACCGCTCATCCTCCGGGTGGACGGCGATGCCGGTGTCGCCCATCATGGTCTCAGGGCGGGTGGTGGCGATGACCAGATATTCGTCACTGCCCTCAATGGGATAGCGGACGTGCCAGAGGTGCCCGCCCTTTTCGGCGTACTCGACCTCGGCGTCGCTCAGCGCCGTGCGGCAGTGGGGGCACCAGTTGATGATGCGGCTGCCCTTGTAAATCAGGCCTTTATTGTACAGGTCGACAAAGACCTCCTTTACAGCGTTGGAAAGCCCCTTGTCCATGGTGAAACGCAGCCGATCCCAGTCGCAGGACGATCCCAGCTTGCGCAGCTGGTTCAAAATGCGGCCGCCGTATTTTTCCTTCCAGTCCCACACGCGGCTGATAAAGGCTTCGCGCCCCAGGTCGTAGCGGGTCAGGCCCTCTTCCTTGCGAAGGGCTTCTTCCACCTTGATCTGCGTTGCGATGCCGGCGTGATCGGTGCCGGGCAGCCACAACGCCTCATACCCCTGCATCCGCTTCCAGCGGATGAGGGCGTCCTGCAGCGTCTCGTCAAAGGCGTGGCCCATATGCAGCTGGCCCGTGACGTTGGGGGGCGGGATAACAATGGTAAACGGGGTTTTATCCGGGTTGACCTCTGCGTGGAAAAAGCCGCTTTTCTCCCAGTACTGGTACAGCCTGTCCTCGCACTCGTGCGGGTCGTAGGTTTTGGGCAGCTCGCGGTGCTGGCTCATACATTTTCCTCCTTGTGTTTTCTTTTGGGCGGGGAAAAATAAAAAGACCCCGTCCCATGGGGTTGACTGCTCTCACAGGCGAAAACGCTCCAATTCATCCAGCGGAAGCCATGCTTATCAGGCATTCTGGGGCAATCGCCGGAAAAAGGATCATCGCATCGCCAAGTGAAACCGTCAACATCCCGCTTATGGGACGAAGCCTTCGGCTCCGCGGTACCACCCATATTCGCGCCCTGCGGCGCGCGCTCAAGCGCAGACACGCTTTGTTCCTTAACGCGGACAAACGGCGCGGCCTACTTGCCTTCAGCCGGCGGCTCGGGGACGACCTTCGGCGCGGCGGCCACGGACGCTTGCACCAACCGCGTCCTCTCTGCGCTGACCGCACGGCTTACTCCTGCCCTTCATCGCTTTTGTTGCTTGATATTATAATGCGCCGCCGCATTGTTTGTCAAGGACTTTCCGACAGGCCCGGGGATCGGGCTTCCCCGCCGCATAACGCGCGTGCAAACGCCCATAATATTGGGTACAATTCACCTGCGATGGGAGACATTTTATGCAAGCACTCAAGCTGATTGGCGTTGTCATCGTTATTATCGGCTTCGCACTGAAGAAAGATACGCTGGCCACCGTCGTCGTAGCCGGCATTGCGACTGGTCTTGTCGCCGGCATGGGGCCGATGGAGGTGCTCTCTACCCTGGGCTCCTCCTTCTTGTCCCAGCGCCTGGCCACCCTTTTCGTTCTGACGCTGCCGGCCATCGGCCTGTGCGAACGTTACGGCCTGCGCGAAAAGGCGACCGATTTTATCAGCCGGCTCAAGGCTGCGACGTCGGGACGTGTCATCGCCTTTTATCTTGTCCTGCGCTCTCTGGCCTCCGCGGCTTCGCTCCCGGTCAACGGCCACCCGCAGTTTGTGCGTCCCCTCGTCGCTCCCATGGCGCTGGCCGCCGCCGAAACACGGGCCGGTAAGCTGGACGAGGGCACTGAGGACGATATTAAGGCGCTCGCTGCCGCGGCCGACAATTACGGCAACTTTTTTGCCCAGAACTGCTTTATGGGGGCGGCCGGCACCCTGCTTATCGTCACGACGATGGGAGAGCTGGGATACCCTGTCGACGCGCTGCACGTCGCCGTGTGTAACATCCCGGTCGCGCTTTTGGGCATTGTCGTCGCCGGATATTTCAGCCTGCGCTTCGACAGGCGTCTGCGCCTCCGGGCCGCCAGAAGGGAGGGTACGAAATGACCGCCGGGGATATTTTGTTAGAGGCCTTTTTCGTCCTGACCGGGCTGCTTTTTGTCCTTGTCGGCATCAAGGCCCTGCGGGACGGCTCGCTGCGCGAACGGGTGCCGACAGCGCTCTTCTGGTTTCTGCTGGCCTTTACCTTCATTGCCGGGCCCTGGCTGCCCGACTGGGTAACCGGATTGTGCATCGTGCTGACCGCAGTTTTAACGGCGCTGGGCAAGGTCAAGCAAAGCGCGTCGGATGTCCCCGCCCCAGAGCAGACTCGTAAAAATGCCGACCGGGTGGGGGGCCGCGTCTTTCTCCCCGCCTTGGCACTGGCCGTTTCCGCCGTTCTGGCCGCCACGCTTCTGCCCTTCGGCGCCAGCAACGCCATCGGCATATCGGCGCTGTTCTCCCTCGCCGTCGCACTGCTCGTCTTCCGTGTGCCCGCCCGGGAGGCGCCCGTCGCCGCCACCCGCGACGGCGTCCGCCTGATGGACAGCATCGGCCCGGTCGGTATCCTGCCGCAGGTGCTGGCAGCGTTGGGCGCCCTGTTTACCGCGGCCGGTGTGGGAGAGGTCATCTCCGGCGCCGTGGCCGCCGTCATGCCGCAGGGCAGCCGCCTGGCCGCCGTAGCCCTTTACTGCGTCGGCATGGCGCTGTTCACCGTCGTCATGGGAAACGGCTTCGCCGCCTTTTCCGTCATCACGGCAGGTATCGGCATCCCCTTCATCATCGCGCAGGGGGGCGACCCCGTCGTCGTCGGCACGCTGGGCCTGACGGCGGGCTACTGCGGCACCCTGGTCACGCCGATGGCCGCCAATTTCAACATCATGCCGGCTGCCCTGCTTGAAATGCGGCAGAAATATGGTATCATCAAAGTACAGGCGCCTGTCGCGGCCATCATGCTGGCCCTGCATATTGCGCTGATGTATACTCTTGCCTTTTAAATGAAAGGAGTGCTTTCTTTTGAAAATTCTTCTGACCGCTTTCGATCCCTTTGGCGGGGAAAGCATAAACCCCGCCCAGGAGGCCGTCCGTCTCGTCCCCGATTCTGTTTCCGGTGCGCAAATCATCAAGCTGGAAATCCCCACCGTTTTTTATAAGAGCATCGACGCCGTAATAAGCAAGGCGCGCGACGAGCGGCCCGACGCCATCGTCTGCGTCGGTCAGGCCGGCGGGCGGTATGAAATCACCCCCGAACGGGTCGCCATCAACGTCAACGACGCCCGCATCCCAGATAACGAAGGCAACCAGCCGCTGGAAGGGAACATTTATGAAGACGGCCCCGCCGCCTATTTCTCCACCCTGCCCGTCAAGGCCATGGTAAAGGCTATCCGTGACGCCGGCCTTCCCTCCAGTCTGAGCAATACGGCCGGCACCTTTGTGTGCAACCATGTCATGTACGGGGTTTTGCACCATATCGCACGGGAGATGCCCGGTGTGCGCGGCGGTTTTATCCATGTGCCCTATACTCCCTCCCAGGCGGCGCACAAATCGCCCCCCGTCCCCTGCCTGTCGCAGCAGGACATCGCGCGCGGACTGGAGGCGGCGCTGGCCGCCGTCGTTTTAAACGACAAGGATATTACCGCCGCAGGCGGCAAGGAGCACTAAACCCAAAAGCGGCTGTGTCTGACACGGCCGTTTTTCTTCGCTGCATGTTTTACAATCTGTTCATTGACACCCATTGTCAAAAAGAGTATGATGTTTAACACTGTAAATCAATTCCCTAGTCAACTAACTGTGGAAGGAGGCTGCCGCTGTGAACGGACCGTCGATAGAGGAGCGCGCCCTGATGGACGCCCTCTTCCGCCTGCACAAATTGTCGAAAACCGACTTTTTCTGCAACCTGACCCGTGCGGAATACTACGCGCTTGAACGCATCGCCCGTTATGAGGAAAGCAGTCCCGGCGCGCCGGGCATCAGCGTCTCTCGGCTTGCGAGCGAGCTGGGCGTCTCCCCCTCGGCTGTGTCGCGCAAGCTGCGCGGGCTGCTTGAACGCGGGCTTGTCACCCAGACGGCCGGGCGCGACGACCGGCGGACAACCTATCTCTGCCTGACTGAGGAAGGGCTGCGCGTCCGCAGGGAGGCCACTGAACGTCTCCTGCGCTTTTCCGACGCCTTTGTTCAGCGCATGGGCGCGCAGAACATCCGCACACTGGCCGTTTTGCTCAACCGGCTGGTCGACGTGTGGACAGAAGAATTTTCAAAGGAGAACCTCTGATGCTCAAGCTATTTGGCTACCTGCAGCAGTCTGTCGGGGCGGTGCTTGCTATCATTCTGCTGCTGGTTTTGCAGGCATACTGCGACCTTTCTCTGCCGCAGTATACATCCGACATTGTCGACGTCGGCATCCAGCAGGGCGGTATTGCAGACGCCGTGCCCGAGCAAATCCGCCAAAGCACGCTGGACGCGCTCAAGCTGCTCATGACCGATGAGGAAATCGCCCTTGTCGATTCCTCCTATGCGAAGGACGGGGACATACTGCGCCTGCAGGCGCATGATCAGGAGACCCGCGACGCGCTGGACGAGGCCTTCGGCGTCCCCATGCTGGCCCTGCAGGCGGTGCGCGAAAATGAAGAAGCGCAGGCCGGCTTTGAAGCCGCGCTGCAATCGGGCGCGCTTTCACGCGAGCAGCTCGCTTCGGCGCGCGAGCAGATCCTGGCCTCTCTGGGCGACAACGCCCAGGCTATGGTTACCCAACAGTCGGCCGCCTTTGTCCGCGACGAATATGAAGCCATGGGCATGGACCTGTCCCATGTGCAGACCATGTATCTGCTGAAAACAGGCGGCCGGATGCTGGCGCTCTCCCTTCTGATGGTGGCGGCCGCTGTCGGCTGCGGGCTGCTTTCCTCCCGCGTCGCGGCCAGAATCGGCATGACGCTGCGAGGCGAGGTTTTTCAAAAGGTGGTTTCCTTCTCCCACGCGGAAATCAACCGGTTTTCCACCGCAAGCCTTATCACACGCAGCACCAATGACATCCAGCAGGTACAGATGGTCATTGTTATGCTGCTGCGCATGGTCATTTACGCCCCCATTCTGGGCATCGGCGGGGTGCTCAAGGTCATGGCGACCCGCACCGGCATGGGGTGGATCATCGGCGTCGCAGTCGGCTGCGTCGTGCTGCTCGTCGCCGTTTTGATGGGCGTCGCCATGCCCAAGTTCAAGAAGATGCAGGAGCTGGTCGATCGCGTCAACCTGGTCGCGCGCGAAATTCTGACCGGCCTGCCCGTCATCCGCGCCTTCAGTCGCGAAAGGCATGAAGAACAGCGCTTTGACGTGGCTAACCGCAGCCTGATGCGCACGCAGCTGTTTACCAACCGGGTCATGAGCGTCATGCAGCCGGCCATGATGCTGGTCATGAACGCCATTACGGTGCTTATCGTCTGGGTGGGCGCGCAGAAAATGGATATGGGCGGTATGCAGGTCGGCGATATGATGGCTTTCATCACCTATACCATGCAGATTGTCATGTCCTTCCTCATGCTGTCGGTCATGTCGGTCATGCTGCCCCGCGCCGGCGTCGCGGCAGGACGCATCAACGCCGTTCTGGAAACCCCCTGCACCATTCACGATCCTGAGACAAGCCGGGATGCCGAGCTTGCTCATCCCCGCGGCGTCGTCCGCTTTGAGGACGTCTGCTTCCGCTACCCCGATTCCGACGCGGACGTGCTGACCCACATCACCTTTACAGCCAACCCGGGAGAGACGACGGCCATCATCGGCAGCACGGGCAGCGGCAAGTCGACCATTTTAAACCTAATCCCCCGCTTTTTCGACGTAACCTCCGGCCGGGTGACGATAGACGGCGTCGACATCCGCGAGCTGTCGCAGCAC
>CAJMOV010000021.1 GCA_905215125.1 uncultured bacterium
CTTCAAGAAGGTTGCCGACGCCATGATGGCCCAGGGCTTGGTATAATCTCCCCTTTCCGCAAATTACAGAGAGCGTGACCATAACGGTCACGCTCTTTTTTTCGTGCTTACCAAGTGCTGCTCTGTCAAAACGGCGGCCGGGACGAATGACCGGCCGCGCCGTCATCCCTGCCGGAGCCTTTCCCATTCCTGCCGCAGCAGGCGGTAGTCGACGCGATCCTTCCAGCGGCCGCCGTGCCACTGGCTTTGGGGCCGGTCGGCTTCCCAGACCATGCCGCATTTGCGCATGACGCGCTCTGACGCGGCGTTTTCCTTCAGGCATCCGCAGGACAGGCGGTGGACAGCATGCTCGCCAAAGGCGAAGTCCAACGTGCGTGCAAAGGCTTCGGTTACAATCCCCTGCCCCCAATATTCCGGCAGGATGAAATACCCGGCCGACGCCTGCTTACCGCCCGGCGTAAAATCGGAGACGGTATAGCCGACGCTGCCTATCCTTTCGCCCTCCTTTGACTGGATGAGCAGAAAAACCATCGTCCGCCCCTCCCCTTTTTGCTGATCAGCCAGGATGGCGGCAAGGTCGCGGCAGGCATCCTCCTTTGTTTTCAGTGCGATATCCTCCAGATAAAGCATGGCTTTGGGGTCGCTTTTCAGGCGGAAGCTGAAATCCAGGTCTTCCGGCATAAAATCACGCAGGATAAGGCGCTTTGTCTCCAGATGAATCATTTTCCCGTCTCCTCTGTCGTTTGCTTCGGGGCGGCGGGCAGGCAAACCGTCATACGGGTGCCGATGCCGGGGCTGCTGGTTACTTCAAACCAGCCGCGGTGCTTTTCGACAATCCATTTTGCAATGGCAAGACCCAGCCCGGTGCCCCCGGTGTCACGGGTACGCGAACGGTCAGCCCGGTAAAACCGGTCGAAAATATGGGGCAGCTCATCCGCGGGGATGCCGCTGCCCTCGTCCTGCACCGTGAGACGGATCTCTTCCCCTTCCTGCCGCAGGACGATGGCAATTTCTCCCCCGCTGGGGGTATATTTGACGCTATTGTCCACCAGAATACGCAGAAGCTGCTTCATCAGCCCGGCGTCGGCGGTCACGACGCCGTCCCCCCGCAGATCGGCGGAAAACAGATGGGCCTTGTCGATCATCTCAATTTCCCTCTGTACTTCCGCCGCAACGGCCGCAAGGCTGACCCGCTCCATCTCCAGGTGCATGGAATCGTTGTCGCCCCGGGCCAGGAACAGAAGCTGCTCGACCATTTCCTTCATGGCGGCCGCTTCGGATCGAATGGCGGCAATCGATTCGCGCAGCGTCTCGGGATCCTCAGTCCCCCATCGGGTGAGAAGATCGGCGTAGCCCTGGATAACAGCGATAGGCGTGCGCAGCTCATGGCTTGCGTCGGAGACAAAGCGCATCTGTGAGCGATAGGCTTCGTCGATGCGCTCAAGCATCTGGTTGATGGCCTGCGCCAGCGGGCGCAGCTCTGCGTTGACCTTGCCGGCCGGGATACGGGCGTCGAGATGGCTTGCCGTGATGGAATCAAGGGCGCCAGCCAGCTTCTGCAGCTCCTCCGGTCCCAGCCTGCCGCCTGTGGACAAAGCCCGCGTCGTCTCGGTCAATTCCCACAGGGGGCTTAAAATTCGGGAAAAGCGCCGTCCCGAGCCAAAGCAGGTGCCGAGCAGGGCAAAGCCCTGCCAGAGCAGGATGATAAGCAAGCCGACACAGGCGCCCCACAGTGCCGGTCCGACGGCTGCCGTCACGACCAGATAGCGCCCCGCGCCGCTCTTATCCGTCTCAATCGAAAGGGTGTAGGCGGCGGAACGCACCCTATCCCGCAGGGCGGGCTGCTCCCCGTCCCAGTCAATGCTGCGCCAGGCCCCGGCCGTCTCGTCGGGAAGCAGGGCCTGCATTGCGCCTCGGACGGCGTGCCCGTCCGGACGGACGGCCCGCCTTTCGACGCTCCAGGCCCCCAGCCGGACGCCGTCCAAAGCATCGTTTGCATCAGCCACAATAGCGGCCGCCTGCCGCTCAACATATACAAGCCCGCCGGCGCAAGCCAGCAGGCACAAAAACAAATCAAATGCGATAAAGGATCGCAGTCTCTGCCCGAACAGGTGCAGGGTGAGACGAAAAACAATCGAGCTGCCGCTTTCCCGCCTGGCCATGCCTATTCCCCGCGGATCTGGTAGCCGACGCCGCGCACCGTATGGATGAGCTTGATGCCGAATTTCTCGTCAATTTTGGTGCGCAGAAAACGGATGTATACGTCGACGGTATTGGTCTCGCCGCTGAAATCATACCCCCATACCCGTTCAAGCAGGGTATCGCGCGTCAAAGCCTGCCCCTTGTTTTCCAGCAGAAAGCGCAGCAGCTCAAACTCGCGCAGCGTCAGCTCGACGCTTTGGCCGCGCACGCGCACCTCATGCCTCCCAGCGTCCAGCTCGACGCCGCAGGCGGAAAGGACCTGCCTTGTCACGCTCTGCTTCTTGCGTAAGGCAGCCCGAAGGCGTGCGAGCAGCTCTTCAATAGCGAAAGGCTTTGTGATGTAATCGTCAGCGCCGGAATCCAGGCCGGATACCTTGTCCATGACGGCGTCGCGCGCCGTCAGCAATATGACGGGGACGTTGGAGGTGCGCCGCAGCCGGCGCAGCACCTCCATCCCCGACATGCCGGGCAGCATGATATCGAGCAGCACCAGGTCATATCCGCCCTTTTCAGCGGCAGACAGGCCGGAAACGCCGTCGAATGTCTTTTCGACGGCGTAACCCTCGTGCGTAAGCTCCAGCTCGACCATGCGAGCCATTTTTTCCTCGTCCTCGATGAGAAGGATTTTCTCAGGCATTGCGGTTCTTGTCCTCGTTGATGGAGTCTTTGATGCTGCTTGCCGTCTCTGCGGCGCTGTCCATGACGCGATTGATACCCGTCTTTTCCAAATCCGGCCCCGTGAAGCGGTAAGTGCAGCCGAAGAAGAGGCCGACGAGCATCAGCGGCACTGTGATCCCGAAGAAAAAGATGAGGAACACGGCCAGCAGCGTGACAGGGAAGTTGATGGCGCAGCGGCCGTCGCGCCACACCTCGAAATTGTTCTCATTTCCCTTTTTCACCAGGCCGCAGAAGCCGCTCCACAGCCGCCGCATCTGGCGGTTGAACTCACTGGGCCCGCTGCCGTACTGCCGATACTGCCAGCTGTCCTGCTGGCTTTGCTGCGCGCCGGGGGCATTCAGGGTGGAAAAGGTCCCCGTCCTTTCCTGCGTCTTTCCCGCTTTTTCCAGGCGGATGATGGCTTCCAGCATGTCGCCATTCGTCTGCTCCAGCGCGTCGCGGGCGTCTTCAAAGCTGACGTTCGCATGTGCGCGCAGCTTTTCAACTTGTTCCAGCGTGATATTGTTCATATTGAAACTCCTTCCATGATGGGGCGCCTTTCGCGCGTCGTTCCTTATTGTGCCCCTATCATAACAAAGGAAACTTTAATCTGTATTGAACCAAAATTAAAACTGCATTAAAAAGGCCGCATTGCCCTGCAATGACGGCCCGTTTTCCTAATCGTCAGCGCTTTTTCCCTTTTTCGTATTTCTTCTCGTCACGGTACTCGTCCAGGGTGGGAATTTCGTTTTTGGCCATATAGGCTTCAAACAGCGGCACCTGATCTTCAGGGAAGAGCAGCACCAGCTCGCGGCGCTGGCTGTGGATACGCACACGCACCCCTTCCTTCATCCCCTTTTCAAAGGCGTAATACTGAATCCGGGTAAAAGGCAGGACGCTGCCATTGTTGGCGACGCCGTTTTCCGTCAGCCCGGTACGCACCAGCAGAAAAACAAGGGTCACGATGACAAACATGATAACGCAGATAATGCTTTCCCGCGTGACGCCCCAGCGGACAAGGTAAAACCCGGAAAAAAGCAGGGCGACAATAAGCATGACCGGCACGCGGAACGGCACGCTGCCGCGCAGCTTGATGGTGCGGTTGACAAAGATGACGGCGTACAGCTCCCACAAAAAGATGACGCCGAGGGCCAGCATAAAAAATTCATTGGTGGTCACAGTTTTCTCCTCCTTGATTTTCCTCCGCCTGCAGCTCGTCCAGCGTCAGGCCGTAGGGCGGCACAAACTGCCGCAGAAAATAATCGGCCTCGGGCAGGCGCATGGCGCAGATCGCCTCGTACAGCTGCCGCGCCGCTTCGTCAAACTCTCGGTTGCCGCTGCGCTGCTCCTCCAGGCATTTTGTGTAGCCGCTTATTTTGTCGGCCGCCTTGACATAGGCGTAAAACTCCGGCTTTTCCGTGTCAAAGGAAAAGAGCGTTTCATATGGCGGACGCAGCTTGGGCGGCAGCATGGACAAAAGGCTGCCGCGCGCAGCCCGCTCAACCGAATGAAAGGCGTTTTTGATTTCAGGGTTATTGTACTTGACAGGCGTCGGCATGTCCCCCGTCAGGATCTCCGACGCGTCGTGGAACAGAGCGGCAGCCGCAATCTGCCCGGGGTCGACGTCCCTGCCGAACTCCTCTTTGCCGATGACGGCAAGGGCATGGGCCACCATAGCGGTATCAAAGCTGTGTTCGCTCAGGCTTTCCCGCATGGTATTGCGCATCAGCCCCCAGCGGGTGATGTGCTTCATGCGCGAAAGCATGGCAAAAAATCCGTTCCTGCGCACCGGTATCATCCCCCCCTCCATACAAGTTGCCTTTATATTGTACCATAACCCGTTAAAAGGCACAAGGCAATTTGCGCCATAACCTTCTTTTATGCTGTCAGCCCGCATTTTATTTTCTCCGATCCGTTTGCGGCTTTGCCGCCGCCATAACTCCTCCGTCTTGACTCAGGCAGGCTTTTATGCTAAAACTAACTAAGGAATTTAAATTTTTACATTATATCTAATCTTTTCTTGGTGGTGAATATTATGGATAAAAACCAATCTGCCATCGATCCCGCATTTTCTGGTGTGATTAGCGCAGCCATCCAGATTCCAGGCATAAAGGTAAATCGCGAGACCTTTTTGCTGGATCAGCTGAAACCCGAAACCCCTGAAAGGAGCCGTGTGCTTATTGAAAAAGGCCCCGTTGGGGCCGGATATCCCAGGAGCGAGCTTAAGAGGCTGGCGCATAAGCTTGTAAACACGCGCACCATTACGTCAAGCGCCGTTTCCTTTGCCGCAGGTATTCCCGGCGGGCTGGCGATGGCCGGGACGGTCTCTGCCGATTTAGTTCAATTTTATGCCGTGGCGCTGCGCCTGGCACAGGAGATCGCCTATTTATACGGTGAGGAGGATCTGTGGACAAGCACCAGCCCTGATCCCAAAAAAGTAAACGATCAGCTGATCCTCTACTGCGGCGTGATGCTCGGCGCCTCCGGCGCTTCCCAGGCGGTCAGGCTGCTGTCCTCCTCGTTGTCCAAGCAGGCGCTGAAAAAGCTGCCGCAAAAAGCCCTGATGAGTACGCTTTATTATCCCATCGTCAAGCACATTGCCAAAGCCCTCGGGCTGCGAATGACCAAAAGTATTTTTGCAAAGGGCGTCTCCAAGATCATTCCTATCGTCGGCGGCGTTCTGTCGGGCGGCCTTACGCTGGCCACCATGCGTCCCATGGGCATACGCCTGATCGATACGCTTGACGAAGCGCACTTTTCCTATTTGCCCGCCAATTTCAGCGCTGACTGGCAGGATGTGCACAGCATCATCGCACAGGCCCAGGCGGAAGAGCACCTGTCTCCATCCCCCGAAGCAATGGATGATTCTGTTATATAATGATAATAAAAAGAAGCGCAGACGCGCTTCTTTTTATTCATTCTATTTTCCCAGCTCGTATGCGCGCTTGACGCAGGCGTCGGCCGCCGCTCGCAGCGTCTTGTCTGCTCCGCCCTTTTCCAATGCGGCCATGCCCTCCACCGTGGCCCCGCCGGGCGAGCATACCTTGCGGATGAGGGTCTGCGGATCGTCGTCCCCTTTGAGCACCATGCGCGCCGCCCCTTCAAAGGTCTTGGCCGTCAGGCGCAGCGCCGTCGGATAGTCGACGCCCTGCTCCTGCGCCCAGCGCGCCAGAACGTCAATATAATAATAGACAAAGGCCGGCGACGAGCCGTTGACCGGGATGACCTCGTTGAGCTTGTCCTCGGGGATGACGGCCGCCTCGCCCATGGAAGCGAACAAGTCGATAACGGCCTTCAGCTCGCTCTCTCCCACCCCTTCGCCGGGGCACAGGGCAGTCGCGCCGACGCCCAGCAGCAGCGGGGTGTTGGGCATGACGCGGACAATTTTGACGCCCAGCGCGTCGTGCAGGCGGGCGGTGGTAAAGCCGGTGACAATGGAAATGACGGTGTCCGGCCTGCTCTGGCAGGGGCCGAGATCCTCCAAAACGGCAGGGCAGCCCTGCGGCTTGACGGCCAGCAGAAGCTGCGTGCAGCTTTCATATACCTCGCGCGCCGAATTGAGCGTTGCGTATCCTTTCCCGCGGCACTCCTGACGTTTTTCTTCCGACATATCGAAAACAGCGATGTCCGAGGCTGCGGCATAACCGCAGTGAACGGCCCCCTGCAGGATGGCTCCGCCCATATTTCCGGCCCCGATACAGCCCAAACGGTATTTTTTCATGAAAATCATCCTTTCCAGCGCAAAATCATGCTTTCTACCCAAGTATACCACATCTTGCCCTATTGTCCAAATGATTTATCACCCCCGCGCACCCGCACGTTTCTTGACACCAGGTGGCAGAGCATGTAAGATAGAAGCATCAAATGAAAGGCTGGTGACGCCATGCAAGACCAAAGCCCCGCGCGCATGGAGGAAAAGCGCGTGCCCTCGCCCCTTCCCCCGCTTGCGACGGGCGGTTTCTGGATTTTATACGCCCTGTTCTTCCCCCTGTACCGTATTGGCGATTTTCTGCTTGCTGCCGCCCTTTCGGCCGTCGTTTTTCTGATTTGCAGAAGGGCTTTCCCCGCTAAAACTGTGCTTGTCCCGGCGCCGCAGGTCTTTGCCTATACCGGCGACGAGACGGTCGACGCGCTTTTGCGCGATGGACGCGAAACCCTTGCGAAAATTTCCGTCGTCTGCCAGGATATTGATAAGGACGGCGTCCGCCGCGAATCGCGCAGGGCCTGCGCCGCCTGCAGCAAGATCTTTGATTATGTCGCTCAGAATCCCAAGGCCGCGTCTCAGATCCGCCGCTTTGTCAGCTATCACCTGCCCACTGTGCTCAAGCTGCTGACGTCGTATGAGCGTATGGAAGACCAAGGCATCGCGGGCGAGAACATATCGGACGCGATGGGCCGGGTCGAAGGGGCGCTGACGCAGGTGGCCGACGCCTTTGAAAAACAGCTGGATAAGCTGTTTGCGGGCGAATCACTTGACATTTCCACCGATATCACCGTGCTGGAGGGGATGCTTTCGCAGGAGGGCCTGTCCAGCAACACCATTCAAGACGTTAACAGGAGGAAACCGCAATGACCGACAATGAAAACAACGTACAGCCTGCTGAAGTGGTCCCTGAACTCAAGCTGCCCGAGCTGACCCTGACCCCCAATGTCCAGCCGGAAGAGCCCCCCAAGCCGGAGGCCGCCCCCGCCGTGCTGGACGAGAGCAGCCTTTCCCCCGCAGAAAGGCAGGCGGTCAACGACTTTTCACAGAAGATTGACATCACCAACACCAACATGGTGCTGCAATACGGCGCAGACGCCCAGCAGAAGATGGCCGCCTTTTCCGAAAGCGCGCTGAAAAACGTCCGCACAAAGGATTTGGGCGAGGTCGGCGGCATGCTGACGGATCTTGTCAGCGAGCTGCGCGGTTTTTCTGAGGATGCGGCCGAGGAGAAAAAGGGCTTCCTGGGCATCTTCAAAAAGGCGCAGAACCGCATCGCTTCCCTCCAAGCCAGTTACAGCAAGGCGGAAACCAATGTAGAAAAAATTTGCGCCGCGCTGGAAAGCCACCAGATCCAGCTGTTTAAGGACATCGCCATGCTGGACGAGATGTATGAAAAGAATCTTGTCAACCATAAAGAGCTTTCCATGTACATCCTGGCCGGCCGCAAAAAGCTGGACGAAATGCGCAATACCGTCCTGCCCCAGATGATCGAGAAGGCTCAAAAGTCCGGCCTGCCCGAGGATTCGCAGGCGGCGAACGATATGGCGTCCATGTGCAACCGCTTTGAAAAGAAGCTGCACGACCTTGACCTGACCCGCGTTATTTCCATCCAGATGGCGCCGCAGATCCGTCTTGTCCAGGGCAACGACAGCCTGATGGCGGAAAAAATCCAGACGACGCTGACCAACACCATCCCCCTGTGGAAAAGCCAGATGGTACTGTCCCTCGGCCTGGCCCACTCACAGCAGGCGATGGAAGCCCAGCGCCAGGTGTCCGATATGACAAACGAGCTTTTGCGCAAAAACGCCGAAATGCTCAAGACGACAACCGTGGAGACGGCCCGCGAAAGCGAGCGCGGCATTGTCGATATTGAGACGCTGACCTATACCAACCAGCAGCTTATTTCCACGCTGGACGAGGTGCTGACCATCCAGCAGGAAGGGCGGCAGAAGCGCTTGGCCGCGGAGCAGGAGCTTGGCCGTATCGAGGGCGAACTCAAGCAGAAACTGCTTGAGGTGCGCAGGTAATTATGGGAAAACGCACGCTTTCTTATCGCGCCGCTCTGTGCGTCATGGCCGTCATGATCGTCTTTGCCGTCCTTCTGGGCGGCGGGCGCTCGCTGCGCGCGCTGCGCGACGGCGTTGAGGAGATCTTCTGGAACGGCGCAGACGGCGACGGCATCGGCATCGGATCCGACCTGGGCAAGAATACATCCGACGCTGTCAATTTGCTCAGCGTCGCGCGCGGCTATGATGTCAGCGCCGACGCGCTGGCAGAGCTGGAAGCCGCGCTTGACGCCATGGACGCCGCCGGCCGCGACATTAACGCGCTGTATGCGGCAAACGCCGAGCTGACGGGCTGCGTCACGGCGGTATATGAGGATCTTGGCCGCCAGCCCCTGTCCGAACGGGACGAGGGATACCGTCAAAGCCTGTACCACAACATCCTGTCGCGCAGCGACACCATGGGCCGCGACCCGTACAATGAACAGGCCTTGGCCTTTAACCAGACGCTGACGCGCTTCCCCGCAAATCTGCTGGGTGCGGCGACCTTTGTACAGCCGGTCCCGCTTTTCCGCTGACAGTCTCGGCAAGAAAGGATTAACCCTTATGAAAAAGTGCAGTAAACCGATCCTCGCGCTGCTTCTCGCCCTGCTTTGCAGCGTGGGCCCCCTGTGGGCGGCGCCTGATGTGCCGGATCCGACGGCCGACTTTTACGTCGGCGACTTTGCAGACGTGCTTTCCAGCGATACGGAGGAGTACATCGTTTCCAAAAACCAGGATTTATATGAAGCGACGGGGGCTCAGGTCGTCGTCGTAACTGTTGACTTTCTCGATGGAAGCGATATAGACGATTACGCTGTTACCCTTTTCAACAGCTGGGAAATCGGTTCCGCTGAGTATAATAACGGATTTTTAATCCTACTTGCAATCTCTGATGAAAATTATTATTCCGTCCCGGGTAAAGGCCTGGAGGATATCCTGGACGGCGGCACCATAGACGAGCTGCAGTGGAATTATCTGGAGGAAGGCTTTGCCGCCGGCAATTATGACGAGGGCGTGCGCTCTTATTTCGACGCCGTGCTTGACGCGCTGGAAACGCAATACGGGTCCATCGTGCCCCAGCAGCAGTCCGGCGGCAATGCGGCCGTTCCTGATTCCCGTCCGGCAGCAGGCATAGCGGATCCCATCCAGCCGCCGCACCGAAGCAGCTTTAGCCTGGGGACTATTCTGGTTGGGTTTATCGCCGTTATTATCATCCTGGCCCTTATCTTCGCCATTGCCGGCAGCCGCAGCATTTATGTCGGCGGGGTGCCGCATCGGCGGCGCTGGGTCTTCTGGGGACCGATGATTCCCCGCAGGCCGCGTCCGCCCCGTCCCCCGCGGCCCCCTCGCCCACCCCGCAGCGGCGGCTTTGGCGGTCCCCGGCCGGGCGGCGGATTCGGCGGCTTCAGCGGCGGCGGCGGGATGTCCCGTGGCGGTGGCGCCAGCCGGCGCAGCGGCGGCAGCTTTGGCGGCGCAGGACGGCGCAGCGGCGGATTCGGCGGCGGCCGCCGCGGCGGTGGCGGGATGTCCCGCGGCGGCGGCGCAGGGCGTCGCGGCCGGTAGCGTATCTTTACAGAGACGGCAGGCTCCGTCTCTGTTTTTTTATTGCATTTTATTAAATTCTTCCACCATTATACAATCCGTTTATTTTCTCCCTTTCTCACGGCGGCGCGCCGGCTTTCCAGCCTCTGTTTACGTCGCCTCCAGCCGCTTCGTGTCTCTGGGCCGCGCCAACTTCTGATACCAAAGTGGGGAAAGCCACTTTTTTCGGCACAACGGCTTTTTTTGAAAGTTATATTTTACATTATCCGTGTTTTCGTGTATAATAACTTCGGACATTCGTCTATATGTTCTATTTGTTCTTGAGAAAGAGGGTTTTTAATATGGAAAGGAAAGTTGGCACCGTTGTGCGCGGCATCCGCGCGCCCATTATCCGTCAGGGGGACGATCTGGTGCAAATCGTCGTCGATTCCGTTCTGGACGCCCAGAAAACCGAAGGCTTTTCTGCCCTGGATAAGGACGTCGTCGCCGTCACTGAAGCGGTTGTCGCCCGGGCGCAGGGCAATTACGCCAGCGTTGACGATATCGCCGCCGATGTCCGCGAAAAATTCGGAGACAGCACAGTGGGCGTCATCTTCCCTATCCTCAGCCGTAACCGCTTCGCCATCTGCCTGCGTGGCATTGCCAAGGGGCTGAAAAAAATTGTCCTGATGCTGTCCTACCCGTCCGACGAGGTGGGCAATCACCTGGTCTCCCTTGACCTGTTGGATGAAAAGGGGGTCAACCCCTATACCGATGTGCTGACTGAACAGCAGTACCGCGAGTTGTTTGGCACCAACCTGCACCCCTTTACCGGTGTCGACTATGTCGATTACTATAAAACCCTGATCCGCGAAGCTGGGGCCGAGGTGGAGATCCTCTTTTCCAACGATTGCCGCGCCATTCTGCAGCACACCAAAAATGTGTTGGCCTGCGATATCCACAGCCGACAGCGCACCAAGCGCATCCTGAGGGCCAGCGGCGCCGAGCGTGTCTTCGGCCTGGATGACATCCTGACCTGTCCGGTGGGCGGCAGCGGATATAACGAGACATACGGCCTGCTCGGCTCCAACAAGGCGACGGAAGACACCGTCAAGCTCTTCCCCCGTAACTGCAGCGAATTTGTCAATGCCGTGCAGAAGTCCCTGTGCGAAAAAACCGGCAAGCAGATCGAAGTCATGGTTTACGGCGACGGCGCTTTTAAAGACCCCGTCGGCAAAATCTGGGAGCTGGCCGATCCCGTCGTCTCCCCCGCCTACACCAGCGGGCTGGACGGCACCCCCAATGAAATCAAGCTGAAATACCTGGCGGACAATAACTTCGCCCACCTCAAGGGTGACGCGCTGAAAAAGGCCATTTCCGATTACATCGAGCACAAGGGGGACAACCTGGTCGGCCAGATGGAGTCGCAAGGCACGACGCCGCGCCGACTGACGGATCTCATCGGTTCGCTGTGCGACCTGACCTCCGGCAGCGGCGACAAGGGCACCCCGATCATTTATATCCAGAATTACTTCGACAACTACGCCAAATAGAAAACGCCCCGGCGGTCTGTCTCCCCGCCGGGGCTTCCCTTTGCTGCGCTCGCGCCATATGAGGCCGACGCCGAAATACGCTTAGAAATCCCGCTTCATCTGCTCCATAAAGAATGATTTGTTGTCAACTGCCCGCATGGTGGCCAAAATGCCGTCCAAATGGTCGTACTCATGCTGAAGCAGCTCGGAGTAATCTCCCTCCAGATGCATGGTCTGCGGCTGAAAATTCTCGTCCAGGTATCGGATGTCCGCCCTCTTGTACCGGGATACCTTGACAATCAGCCCCGGAAAGGACATGCAGTCATCCAGAAGAGTATATTTTTCATCGTCGGGAAATGTCATAACCGGGTTGATGAATACATACGGCCTGTCGTCATACATGTACAAAAGCCGCTTGCGCACGCCGATCTGCGGCGCCGCCACGGCGCGGCCGGCGCCATAGGTCTTGCGGAATTCCATCAGGGTGTCGTGGAGATCGGCGACCCACCGCTTGACCTGCTCCCTGTCTTTCTCTGTGATTTCCTCGCTGATTTCATACAGCTGCGGATTGCCCAGCTTCAATATTTCCCGGACCATTGTCTGATTCCTCCTGTTCTGTCTTTATTGGGTTTAGTCAAGACTAACATATATTCATAATACCATCGCTATTGCAAAAACACAACCGGCTGCGGACGATTGACTCATATCACCGGCCCGTTTCGTCGCTGAGAGAAGGGAGGGTGCCTGTGAAACGTGAAGCCCTGTTTGCCATTTGCGCCCTTGGCGTTATCGCTTTGGCCGCCGTGCTGTCCACTCAGCGCCCTGCGCAGCCCTTTGAAGAAACGCTCGACACCTCGGACTGGCAGAGCGTTGACATCCCCGAGGACGCGGGGACAGGCCCTGTCACGCTGACCCCGAAGAAGAAGCGCTATGCGCCCGCAGACAATATCGTTGTCACCTGCATCTGGCGCAACCATTCGCGGGAGAAGATCGGCTACGGCGCCACCTTCCAGCTGGCCAAAAAGGTGGATGGGCAATGGCTCATCGCACAGCGAAGCGACGGCTCCGTCATCAACTTCGAGCTGTGGGTTCGGGAGCTGCTCGCCGGGCAGAGCGAAAGCTATGATTACGGACCGGCCATCATGCTTGACGAAATGACGCCCGGCGAATACTGCATCCTGGCGGAATATTTAGACTCGCAGAAGCAGAACCACCCGGTTTACGCCTTTTTTGAGGTGGCCTAACTACGCGCCCCATCCCTTTGCCCTTAGCAGCAAAAAACCCGGAAAGAGCTTCTTTCCGGGTTTCCTTTTTGTATTCAAAATACTTTTTTATACGCCTCTTTATCTTTGACCTGGCCGACGGCGGAAAGCGACGCCTTGTCAAACTGGAAAATTTCCCGCGCCAGCGACTGGACGCTGTCCAGCGTGACGGCGTCAAACCCGCGGATGATGTCCTCCGGCGTGTGGGCGCAGCCGTACAGGTATTCACTGCGGGCGACGCTCATCATTCGCGAATTGGTGCTTTCCATCCCCATGATGACATTGGCCTTGAGCTGCTCCTTGTTGCGCTCAAGCTCATCCGCCGTCAGGCCGCCGTCAAGCAGGCGCTCGATTTCCTCGCGTATCAGGGAGAGGGCCGAAAGCTCCGTCTCCTGCGACAAAGCGGTGTAGATGCCCAGCACTCCAGTGCCGACATAAGCGGTGGAAAAGCTGTAAATGGAATAGCACAGCCCCTTTTCCTCGCGCACCTTCTGGAACAGACGGGAGGACATGCCGCCGCCGAAGGCGTTGTTGAGCACCTGCAAATCATACCGCCTGTCCGAGCCGGCGGGCAGGGCGGGGAAGCAGACCATCAGATGGTTTTGCTCGATGTCCTTTTTGCGGGTGACAAGGCTCGTCTGATACTGCGCGTCGTCCCGCCGGGGTGCGGGACGCTTTTCCATGGCGGAGAAGCGATCGGCCAGCATTTTGAGATCCCCCTCCGTGTAGCTGCCGCACAGGGCGACGACGGTGTTTTCCGGCGTATAGCACCGCTGCTGGTACTGGCGCAGGGTCTCCCCCTTCATGCGCGACAGCGTTTCCTTGGTGCCCAAAATGGGGCGGCCCAGGGGGTACCCGCCATAGACGGCGGCCGTCAGGATTTCCGACGCCAGATCCTCCGGCGTGTCCTCATACATCCCGATTTCCTCGATGATGACCTGACGCTCGAGATCCATGTCCTTATCCGCGAAAACGGAATGGAAGAACATGTCGCACAGCATGTCGGCCGCCTCCGGCAGGTGGCTGTCCAGCGTGCGGCAGTAAAAACAGGTGTGCTCCTTGGTGGTAAAGGCGTTGACCTGCCCGCCGATGGCGTCAAAATCAGCGGCGAGCTGGGCCGCCGTCCGCGTCTTTGTCCCCTTAAACAGCATGTGCTCGATATAATGGGAAATGCCGCACAGCTCTTCCGGTTCATGCCGCGCGCCGCTTTCCACCCACAACCCCAGCGCGCAGGACCTCATCTGGGGCATGTGCTCATGCACCAGACGCACGCCGTTGGGCAGGACCATTTTCTCTACCATAGACCACTTCTCCTCTATATCGCTTCAAGGGGGGATCGCTCCCCCCTTGACACTTTTGCCCTTATTGTCCCTTGCGGGATGGCAATTATTCTTTGTTCTTTTCCCGCTCGGCGATTTCGTTGAGCGCGTCCTTACGCGACAGGTTGATACGGCCCTTGTCGTCGATTTCGACCACCTTGACCCATGTCTCGTCGCCGATACCCAGCACGT
>CAJMOV010000022.1 GCA_905215125.1 uncultured bacterium
GGTGAATTATTGTGGTCTGCCGGGCGACAAATACTACGAGCAGGCACAGAAGTATCCACGCCATGCCGTATGCCATCCAGTACCGCGTACAGCTGCCCCTGTTCAATAAGGAGAGCGTGCTGGCCCTGTCCAAGGCGGCGCGTGACGCCGGCGTCGCCCGCGTCGAGGCGCAAATCAAGGTGGAAACCGGCCTCAACCGCATCGGCGTCCGCCCCGGCCAGCCCATGCAGGAGCTGCTTGACTGCATCAAGCAGTGCGGCAACATCGACATTGTCGGCTGCTTTACCCACTTTGCCCATGCGACCGATTACAATAATCCCTTTGCCAAGCAGCAGCTGGAATGCTTTAAAGAAGGCGTCGCGCAGATCAAAGCGGACGGCTGGAAGCTGCGGTATGTTCACTGCTGCAACACCGGCGCCACCATTTGGTTTGAAGAAGCGCGCAAGCTCTGCACCCACGTCCGCAATGGCAGCCTGTACCTGGGGTACAGCTCAATGGACGATTATTCCAACCCTGTCGGCGTTAAGGAGCCCTATTCCTGGCGCGCATTTATTACGAACATTCATGAAATCGGTCCTGGGGAGAGCCTGGGCTATGACCAGTATTTCAAGCCGGACAAAAAGACTATGGTCGCCACCATCTCCATCGGCTACGGCGACGGGCTGTATCGCCCCATGACCATGAACAAGGGGCCGGTCATTGTCAACGACACCGTCACCTGTTACCTGGGCACCTGCATGGATCAGACCTTTGTCGACGTCACCGGCATCGACTGCAAGCTGGGAGACGAGGCCACCATTTTCGGTTACTCCCGCGGCGGCACGCTGCTTTCGGCCTTTGACTTGCAGAAGTTTACAGGGCAGACCTTTGTGTACCCCATCTGCTCTCCCAACCAGCGCGTGCTGCGCGTCTATAAGGGCGAGAGATAACCCCCCTCTGAAAATCAAAAAAGGACGCCAAACGGCGTCCTTTTTTGATGGGGTTTAGCGGTCAGGGAAGAAGGAGAGGGGATCGACGGCCGTTCCATCCTGCGCGACGCCGAAGGCGAGGCAGGGTCCGGTGACATTACCCGTCGCGCCGAGGGTGGCGATGACCTCTCCCTGGGCGACGGTGTCGCCGGCGCGGACGGCAATATCGGAGCAGTGGGCGTAGACGGTTGTCAGGCCGTTTTCATGGCTCAGCTCGACGCGATGGCCTGCTTCGCCAGCCCAGCCGGCAAAGGTCACGGTGCCCGACAGGGCGGCATAGACGCCGCTGCCCTCAGCATCGGGTCCGCTGATGGTGATGTGGTCGACGAGACGCACTTCCCCCGTGATGGGATGCACACGTTCGCCAAACGTTAGGGTGGGGGAAAAGCTGGGGTTGGTCGGCCACAGCAGATCCGCGCCGGTGGCCGTCGCGTTGGAGGAAGCGGGGGCTTCGGCAGCGATGGAGCATTTGGCGGGGGGCGCAGATGTTGCGAAAACGGTGGTGATAAAAGCGCCCAGGGCCAAGGCGGAGACAAGGGCGGGCACGGTCAGCTTTTTGAACCTCATGATGGATACAATCCTTTCTTCAATGGCGGTCTTGCTGAAGCCGCTGAACAGGGGAGAGGGGCGGCAGCGCGACGCTTCTAAATGCAGAAGAGCGCGGGCGTAGGCGGTGCGGCATCCGGGGCCGAACGAGCGGACGACCGCTTCGTCGCAGGCCATTTCCATATCGCGGCAGGCGAAAAGGAAAAAGGCCCAGGCCAGGGGATTGAACCAGTGCAGGCACAGCACGCCGGCGCAGATCCAGCGAAAGAGGACGTCCATGCGCCGGATATGGCACAGCTCGTGCGCCAGAACGAAACGGAGCGTCTGGCTGTCCAGCGCGAGCAGGGGAGAGGGCAGAAGGATAACGGGGCGAAGCACACCGTAGGTCAGAGGTACAACGATGCTGCCGCCTGCGCGCAGGGAGATCGGATGCCGCGTCTGCGCGCGCAGCCATTGGGCGCCTTGTCCGCCGACAGGCAGAGCGGTGCGATACCGGCGCAGGGCGCGTGCATGCCCTGCCAGAAAAAAGGCGGCGCACGCCAGCGCACCCAAAGCCCATATGACGGCGGCGGGGGAGATTCCCGGGACGTCGACGCCGCCCTGCGTCAGCGGGACGAGGGAGAGGGCGTCGGCCGGCATCCCGGCCGGAGCGGCAGTCGTCTGCGCGCCCGCGGCCTGACGGCCCAAGGCAAAGACGCTCAGGGTACACGGCAGGGCAAAAGGGGTGAGCAGCCGAAGGGCGGCCACCCACCACAGCAGGGGAAAGGTGCGCCGCGGGAGACGGTGCAGCAGGATAGTCCGCGACAGCAGGATGGCGGCGATGAGCGGCGACGCCTGTACGCTGAGGGAAAGGATATTCACTCCGTTTCCCCCTCCATACGGTCAATAAGCGCGCGAAGGCCGGCAATTTCCTGCGGCGACAGCCGTTTGCGGCCAAGCAGAGAAGCGACCAGCAGGTCGGCTGATCCGCCGTACATGCGGTCGATGAGCTCGTCTGTCTCGGCGGCCTGCACCTGCTGCCGGGTGACGAGCGGACGGCAGATAAAGCCGGGCTCGTACCGCTGCACAGCACCGCGGCCGATACATTTTTTGATGACGGTGTAGGTTGTTGTTTTGCTCCAGCCAATTTGGCGGCTTAAAGCGTCGGCAATTTCCTTGGCCGCCGCTTCCCCGCGCTGCCACAGCAGCTCCATGACCTTCAGTTCGCTTTCATACAATTTAATGGCCATAGGGTGGGACTCCTTTTGTTCTATTGCAATAGAATGTGCACGAGATCATTCTATCGGGATAGAATGGTTTTGTCAAGCCCAAAATTTCACGCGGATTGGAATAATTGGCATCTGTCATGTCAAGTTTGGCTGCACAAAAAAAGAATGCCATGGTAAAATAGAGCAGGAAGAATATCAGGGAAGGGAGGTAGAGCCATGCTACGGGTTGGGATCTGCGATGACGAGAGCGCCGTGCGCGAATCCCTGCGGCTCTCCCTCCAGCAGATTTTGCGGAAGGAAAATAGAATTTACGAGTTCTCATCTGGAGAAGGGCTGCTGGGCTGGATGGAGAAGCACATGGGGGAAATCGACCTGCTTTTTCTCGATGTGGAGATGCACGAGCTGAGCGGGATGGAGACCGCGCGGCGCCTGCGCGCGCAGGACAGCCAGATGATAATCGTCTTTGTCACCGGCTACCCCGATTATGTCTTTGACGGCTATTCAGTCGGGGCGCTTGACTACCTGCTCAAGCCGGTGCCGCTGGGGCGGCTGGAGCAGGTGGTCAAGCGTGCCATGACAGTGCTGCACATGGCGGCGCCGGAAAATTTTACGTTGAAAAATGCAGACGGCATTTTTCGCATCCCTAGGGAGAATATCCTGTATTTTTACAGCGACAGGCGGCTGGTCAGCCTGGTGACACAAGGGAAAAGCTATACCTTTTACGACAAGCTGGATCATGTGCAGCAGATAGCGGGAGCCGGGTTTGTCCGCATCCACCAGCGCTATCTGGTACGGGCTGCGGCTGTGAGGCAGATAGAGGACGACTGTGTCCTTATCGGCGGGCGCAGCCTGCCCATCTCGCGCGCCTGCCGCCAGGGGGCCATGCTGGCTTTTGCCCGTGAGCTGCTGGAAGGGGGCCAGACGCCGACATGAGATTGTGGCTCGCTGTGTTCGGGCCGTCGTCAGGGGAAAGCGGGGGCGCCTTCTGGCTGTGGGGAACGGCGTACCTGCTGTGCTCTGCGCTTTGCGCCTATGCGGTCGCCCGGCGCTTCCTGCCCCTGCAGGAACGCCGTCTGCGCCGCCTGCTTCCCGCCGCCGCCCATGCTTTAGCGGTCGGCAATGTTGTTTATATCGGCGACCCGGTCAATATCTTGTACTTGCTGCCGTTTTTTATCATCGCTTTCCTCGTCGGGTACGAGGGGAGCATTTTGTCGCGCGTGTCGGTCGCGGGGCTGATGTTCACCATGAGCATGTCGCTGAACGCTGCGCTGGACAACGGGGGAGACTGGACCTGGGGAGCGGTGACGGTGTCCGGACTGCTGATCGAACGGCTGGGGCGTGTGCTGTGCTGGCTGGTCATTCTGCTCATTATCCGCAGGGTGGTGCGCCGGCCGGTTGTGCCCCTGTCGCGGCGGATGTGGGCCATGCTGGACGCGCTGGGCGTCCTCCCTTTCTTGACGACGCTGATTGTCGTTGTCGGCGGCAATTTCCGCTATGAATATCAGGATGAACAGATTATACTGGTGCTGCGTCTTGTGCTGCTGTGCGCGGCGATGCTTTCCTTCGGGCTGCTGCTCATGCTGGCGCTGCTGGCCCGGCACGAGCAGCTGGAGCGCGAGCGGGCGCTGTGGCAGTCGCAGGGCTACTACTACCGCAACCTGGAGGAATCGCAGGCGCAGGTGCGCCGCCTGCGGCACGACATGGCCAACCATTTGCAGGTGCTGGCCGGCCTGAGCGGCGGCGCAGTGCGGGAGTATGTCGGACAGCTTTTATCCTCCCCCGCCATGGACGCCCAGGGGCGGGTGTGTGAGAACGAAGTGGTCAACGCGGTTGTCGCCGGAAAAGCGTCGCTAATGCAGGAATATGGCGTTTCGGCTCATTATCTCGTCCAGCTGCCGGCGCAGCTACCGGTGGCCGACGTCGATCTGTGCGCTTTGTTTGCAAATGCGCTGGACAACGCCATCGACGCCTGCCGCAGGCTGCCCGAGGGAAAGCGTGAGCTGACGCTGCGCGCCCGGTGCGACCAGGGAATTTTGGTCATGGAATGTGAAAACCCCTGCGCCGCCCCGCCGCCCGAAAGGCACGGTCGTCTGGTGACCAGCAAGCCGGACCCGACGCGCCATGGCTTTGGGCTGCAAAGCATCCGCCAGGTTGCCGAGCATTACAGCGGCAGCATGAGCGCGGAATATTATGACGGCCGCTTTGTCCTGCTGGTATCGCTGCGGGTGTAGGCCGGCTAGAAGATGCCCGGGACGACGCGGGCGATGGCCAGCCCGAGGGCAAAGGAAGCGGCGTTGGCCGCCAGAGCGTAGAGAAGGGCGCGCCTGCGCGCGTGGGGGCGGGGAAAGCGGCGCGCCAGCACGGCGGCATACGCAATCCCTTCCGCGAGGAAAACCGCCAGTTCAAGCGGGATGAGACAGAGCGCATATGTAAGCGGGCCGGAATAATAATTGATGAGATTGAGGGCGACGTTGAGCCCGACTTGGGTCACGGCGTTGACGGCGGCGATGAAGGCCAGCCCGTGCCTGCGGTAGCCGAAGGGCAGGGCGATGGCCAGCTCTACGGCAATGGTCAGCAGGATACGCGCCAGCAGGGAGACCGTTTCCCAGGTATAGTCATAGCTGGGCCGCGCCGTCAGGCGGCCGCTCGCCTGCTGCGACAGGTCAGCTGTAAAGTAACTGTCAAAGGCGTAGCGCTCGTATACGGGGCTGACGCAGAAGCGGTCGCTTTCGGGGAAGTAGAGCAGGATTTTAAAGGAAGAGGGCGGATAATAGGTCCAGTCCAGGCGGCCGCTTTCGGCGCAGTCCCACCACCTTTGCAGGAAATAGTAGCCATCGGCGTCCTGATACTGGACGAATTTTTCCCAGATTTCTTCTCCGCCGGCATCTTCGGCATAGCGCCGTTCCGGCGTGCCGTCCCATGCCGAGGCAGGGCCGGTGGAGGGGTGCAGGGACAAAAGGGTGCCATAGCAGGCTTCTTCCGGCAGGCCGGGCAGGGTGATGCGGACGGACGGCTTGGGTCCCATATCAGCCCGTGCGGGCAGGGACAGGACCAGAGCCAGCAGGAACAGGACGACTATTTTTCTGCGCATGAAAATACCCTCCTTGACAGCAGAATCCGCTTTTATCGTTAAGACGCAAATTTGCGGGTCATATTGCCCGATAATAAACAGGAAGTGCCATACGGCTGCCCCGTATGGCACTTTTTTGTGGAGTGGAAACGGCTGCCTGCGGGTCAGACGCGGATGTCGGCCGTCACGTGGCCGCCGCTGAAGCGGGCGAGGACAGGGGCAACCTCCTCACGCAGGAAATCCTCGGTCTGGCGGGCGGCGCAGCCGGTAAAGGCGGCAGGGTCCATGTGTTTTTCCAGCTCTTCTCGGGCGACGCCGAAAACGGGGTCGCCCGCGATGCGGTCAAGGAGGTCGTTTTCTCCCCCTTCTTCCTTGATGACGCGGCCGGCGGCGATGGAATGCCTGCGGATGCGTTCATGCAGCTCCTGCCGGTCGCCGCCGCGCTTTACAGCGTCCATCAGAATGTTTTCCGTGGCCATAAAAGGCAGCTCGGCCCGCAGGTGCTTTTCGATAACCTTGGGGTAAACGACAAGGCCGGATGCGACATTGAGATAAAGGCTCAGGATCGCGTCGCAGCACAGGAAGGCTTCAGAAACGGCGATGCGCTTATTGGCGCTATCGTCCAGCGTGCGTTCAAACCATTGAGAGGCCGCCGTCACAGCAGGGTTGAGCGCATCGGCGATGAGATAGCGGGACAGGGCGGCCATGCGCTCGCACCGCATGGGGTTGCGCTTGTACGCCATGGCCGACGAGCCGATCTGGTTTTGTTCAAAGGGCTCTTCCACTTCCTTGAGGTGGGCGAGCAGGCGGATGTCATTGGAAAATTTGTGGGCGCTTTGGGCGATTTGGGCCAGGGCGTTGACGACGCGGCTGTCCGTCTTGCGCGAATAGGTCTGACCCGATACGGGGACGGAACGCGCAAAGCCGATTTTTTCCGCGACCAGGCGGTCGAGCGCGCGGACCTTGTCATAGTCGCCGTCAAACAGCTCGAGGAAGCTGGCCTGCGTCCCTGTCGTCCCCTTGACGCCGCGGGGCAGAAGGGAGCCGAGGACAAATTCGATTTCCTGCATGTCCAGCAGCAGGTCGTTCATCCACAGGGCAGCGCGCTTGCCGACCGTTGTCGGCTGGGCGGGCTGAAAGTGGGTAAAGCCTAAGGTGGGCAACGCTTTATACTGTTCGGCAAAGGAGGCGAGAGCCTGCAAAACGGCGGCCAGCCTGTCGCGGATGAGCGCAAGCGCGTCGCGCATGATCAGGATGTCGGTGTTGTCTCCCACATAGCAGGAGGTAGCGCCCAGGTGGATGATGGGCCTTGCCGCCGGACAGGCGTCGCCAAAGGTGTGCACATGTGCCATGACGTCGTGCCGCAGGCTTTTTTCATACCGTGCCGCCGCTTCAAAGTCGATGTCGTCCAGGTGGGCGCGCATGGCGTCCAGCTGTTCGTCGGTAATGGGCAGGCCCAGCTCTTTTTCGCTTTCGGCCAGGATGAGCCACAGCCGCCGCCAGGTGGAAAACTTGTGCTGCGCGGAAAAAAGACGCTGCATTTCGTCGCTGGCATAACGGGAGGACAGGGGGGACTGGTAGCGGGTACTTGCGTCTTGCATGGCGGTGCCTCCAGATGTTTTTTTCTCATTGTACAACATCGGTGAGAGAATTGCAACGCGGCGCCGCTACGGAGTGTCCAGCCCCAGGGCACTGTAATAGTCCTTATCCAGAATGAGGGCGGAATAGGCCAGCTTGTTGGCGACGACGGCGGAATAATAATCAAGGTATCCCTCTGGCAGGGTCTCTCCCGTCAGGGAGATCAGTTCGCCGCTGCGGGTGTTGTAGGTCGCTTCGTCGGTGACAAAGCTGCGGTTGGACAAAATCACAAGCGGTTCGGCGTCGGAAAAGATGTCCCGGCCCATCATAAGGCGGGAGTCAAAGGGAATTCCCATGAGGTTGGACAGCGTGGGCAGCAGGTCGATATTGCTGCACGGCTCGTCGATGGTTTCGCTTTCCATACCCTGCTTATAAATGATGCAGGCGTTGCGATACAGCTCAAAGTTTTCGTCGACTTCGTGACCGGCCAGCTCGGAAATTTCCTCCAGCGTGAGGCCATAGGGATAATGGTCGGCCGACAGGACGATGACGGTATTGTCCAGCACGCCGGCCTGCTCCAGCCGCTTAAGCAGCAGCTCCACGGCACGATCCAGCTCGACGCTGCACGCGAGATAAGCGCGCGGCCCTTCGGAATAGGGCAAATCTTCGACGGCTTCGCGGTTTTTGTCGGCGATGGCATTGGCGCCGAAGCTGTACATAAGATGGCCGCTGACCGTCAGGTAATAGGTGTGGAAGGGCTCGTCGTGGACAAACTCGCCGGTGGTCGCGTCGATCATCTCGACATCCGACTCGGGCCATTGTTCGGTGATATCCAGACCGTTGCCCACCGCCTTGTACGCATAGCCCAGGGTGGGGTGCGACTTGTCGCGATTATAATAAGTGTAATCGTGGTTGTGGTAGGCGCGGCAGGAATAGCCCAGGGCAGAAAGCTGGTTGCCCATAACAAAGGGCTTGGCATTGTCTGAGGAATCATACAGGCTCCACGCCCCTGCCTTGGGGAAAAGGCTGAAAAGGGTGGTGTATTCCCCGTCTGATGTACTGACGCCCCAAAGCGGGGTATACCAGTTGGTAAAGCGGAAGCCTTCGTTGGCCAGCTTATAAAGGGTGGGGGTCAGCTCGGGGTCGATGGCGTACTGCGAAAAGCTCTCCGCCACGATCCAGATCAGGTTGCAGCCCTTGAACAGGCCGGTCTTCTCATTTTGCAGGGAGGGGGCCAGAGCGCCGAAATAACGGTGCATGTCGGCGATGGTCTCGTCCGTCTCGCTGTCGGCCAGGGCCGCAAAGTCAATGTCCAGCGCGTTGGGGGCGTAATCGGACAGGGTAGCCGGGGGATCCTCGCCGGGCGGCGCGTCGGGCATTTCGTCAGGCGGGACCACCTGAACGACGGCAGAGGGGGGAACCACCTCATACTCCGGCTCAAAGCCCGTGATCAGACGGTAAAAATCGACCCGCATGGTGGTCAGGACGCCAAGCTGCTCCATGGAATAGTCGATGGAGACGGTGTCATGGTAAAGATCATATGGCGTAAAATCCCCCTTGCCGCCGAGGGGAAGCAGCAGGCGGCAGAGGATATGCAGAGCCGCGACAGCGGCCGCCAGGATACCCTGGCCTTTAAGCGTTCGCCGCTGAAAGCGGCACAGCAGCTGAAAGGGGATCCAAAGCAGGAGAGGGACCAGAAGCGTCAGCACCTGAAGCCAGTTGCGCCGCAGGGTGAAGAGAATCTCGTTGATAAACTCCAGCACTTGACCGCCGTTGGCGGCTGAATAAACGGTGTAATAGGTATAAAAAATGCGATGGTAAACCATCTGTGAGACAAACAGAATGGTGACGGCAGCCACAAGAAACCACCCGACGCACCGGTTTACCCTGCGCGGAAAAAGCGTAGATAACAGCCACATCACACCGGCTGTGGGCAGGCTGAACAGCAGGCAGAACCACAGACCGATTCCTTCCCATGCAGGAATTTCCCAGCCGCGGAAGCACCATTCCAGATACCACAGCATGGCAAAATAAAAAAGAGGAAGGGCGAAGGGACGGCGCAGAATATCCGCGCACAGCCGCAAGCCTTTACCGGTCGCCTGTTTCATCGGCCGCATCTCCTTTATGGTTTCTTTACTTATTATATGCACACAGCACGGCATACGCAAGGGAGGATGCGAAATGTTAAGAATTCTTTTCTATTTTGTTATTTTCTGCGCCACGCGCGGCCCAGCAGGACGACGGCGCGCTCAATGTCGTCGGCCGTCAGCCCGCCGTAGCCCAGAATGACGGTGGGCGGGCCGGGCGGGGTTTGAAGGCGGTAATCGCCCAGGGTTGACACGCGCACCCCCTGCGCGGCGGCGGATGATTTCAGCATCCCCTCGTCCATGCCGTTTGCGATGGCGACCGGCATATGCAAGCCGGTATGGACGCATTGCGGGATAGCAAGTCCGCCCAGCTCCTGCCGCAGAGCGGCGACAAGCGCGTCGCGCCGGCTGCGGTAGGCGCTGCGGATGCGGTTGATATGGCGGGCAAAGTGTCCGCCGGCCATAAAACGGCTGAGGGTATGCTGTTCAAGCCGCGGCACGGTGGATGAGTAAGCGCCGAAGCGATCGCGCCAGCCTTCCAGCAGCCGATCGGGAAGGACAAGATAGGCGACTCGGATAGATGGAGCCAGGCTTTTGGAAAAAGTGCCGATGTAAATGACCCGTCCATTATCGTCCAGGCCCTGAAGGGCGGGGAGAGGCCGGCCGTCAAAACGGAATTCGCTGTCATAATCGTCCTCCAGCAGAAAGCCGCCGGTTTCCTGCGCCCAGCGCAGCAGGGCTTCGCGGCGCGGCGCCGGCATGGTGACGCCGGTGGGAAACTGATGAGACGGGGTGATATAAGCCGCGGTGCAGCGCGCGGCGGCCAGGCGATCGGGATCCATCCCCTGTGTGTCGACGGCGACGCCTTCGGCAGATATTCCATTGCCCAGCAGCACATGGCGGGTTTTAATATAACCGGGATCCTCGATGGCGACGCGCACGCCGTCCCCCAGCAGGCGGACGGCAAGGTTGAGCAGGTATTCCGTGCCGGCGCCGATGACGACCTGGGCCGGGCGGCAGCGCACGCCGCGGTATTCGTGCAGATATTGCGCGACGGCGGCGCGCAGACATTCGTCCCCCTGCGGGTCGCCGTGGTTGAGCAGGCGGGGGGCGTCGCGCAGGACATCGCGGCTGATGCGCGCCCATGTCCTGTCGGGGAAGAGGGAAACGTCTATGCTGTTGGTGGAAAATTCGTACAGCCAGCGCGGCCTGGGGGGAGCGTCAGGCGGGGGCTGCCCAGGGCCTTCCGGCGGGGGGACGAGATCCCGCGCCCCCTGCGGACAGACAAACATGCCCCGCCGCGGTTGGGAAACGACGTAGCCTTCGGCGACAAGCATTTGATAGGCGGCGTCGACGGTGTTGAGACTCAGGCCGAGGTGGGCGGAAAGGGCCCGCTTTGAGGGCAGGCGCTCGCCACCGGAAAGCCCGCCCTGCCGGATTTCACGCCGGAGCGTTTCGTAAAGCTGGCGGTACAGCGGCGTGTCTCCCTGTGGGGAGAAAGTAAAGCTGAACATGAAAAGGTCCTCCATTCTGATCCCAACATTTTTTCACATTCTGACTATTTTAACGGGGCCAGTTTTGATTTAGAATAACATCAGTCAAAACACTTGTCAAATGGGGAGGATTCGGTTATCATGAAAGACAACGCCATTCGCCGCCTGTGCTTTTCTGCGCTGTTCGCGGCCCTCATCCTGGTCTGTACCATGTTTATCAAGGTGCCAGTGCCGGCGACGACGGAATACATCCACATCGGCGACGGGGCGCTGTACCTGGCGGCCGCCCTGCTGCCGTTGCCGTACGCTGTCGCGGCGGGCGCTATTGGCGCTGCGCTGGCCGACGTTTTTGCGTCCTATGCCATCTGGGCGCCGTTTACCTTTGCGATTAAGGCCCTCATGGTCCTGTGCGTCGGCAGGCTGTGCAAAGCAGGAGACGGGCGCGGCCGTCTGGCGGGCGCTTCCCTTTTGGCGGGCGGCATCAACGTCGCACTGTACTTCCTGTCCAGCTGCGTGCTGTATGGCGCTGCGGGCGCGGCGGCGGGGATTCCCTTCAACATTTTGCAATCGGCCGTCGCCGCCGTCATCTTCATCGTCCTGCTGCCCGGCGTTAAAAAGGCGCTTTCAGGCTTTCTGGGCGAATAACCTGTAAAGGAGAGCACTGCAATGAACCGGTCCCGCTTTTTTTCGACCGAGCGGCTGGCCGTTGTCGGCCTGATGGCCGCCATGGTCTTTGTCGCCACTTACTTCCTGCATATCGACATCCCGACGCCGCTGGGCAAAACCATGCTGCAGTTCGGCAATGTGCTGTGCATCCTGGCCGGGCTTTTGTTCGGTGGGGTGACGGGCGGGCTGGCCGCCGGCATCGGCTCGGCTATCTATGACTTAATGGATCCCGCTTTTGCGCCGGAATTCTGGATCACCTTTATTCTCAAGTTCGCCATGGCCTTTATTGCCGGCGTTCTGGCGCGAAATGCGAAAAGGCCCCTCCGCCTTTCCCTGGCTGCCGCTGCGGGCGCGCTGAGCTATACCGCGCTGTATGTGGCCAAGACCGTCATCGTGCAGTACCTTGTTATGCGGGCCGAATGGCAGACGGTGCTGACCGTCGCCGTCACCAAGGGCCTGGTTTCGCTGTTCAACGCCGTTGTCGCCGCCGCCGTGTCGGTGCTTCTAGCCCTGGCACTGCGTCCGGCGTTGGAAAAGGGCGGCGTTTACCGCCGCCTGAAAGGAGAAAAGCGATGAAAAAGGAAACGCTGACGCTGCCTTCGGCTGCCGACGGTCTGCCCCTTTCCATACTGATAACCCTGCCCGAGGAATCCCCTCGGGCTTTGGTGCAGCTTTCGCACGGAATGAGCGAGTACAAAGAGCGTTACCTGCCCTTTATGGAATACCTGACGCAGCGCGGCTTCGCCTGCATCATCAACGACCACCGCGGGCACGGGCAGAGCGTCAGAAGCCGGGAGGATCTCGGGTATTTCGGGGAAAAGGGAAAGGGGGCGGATTTGCTGCTGCGAGACCTTCATCAGGTCACCGGGGTATTTAAGGCGCGCTTTCCGGGCCTGCCCCTCTTTTTGTTCGGACACAGCATGGGGTCGCTTGCCGTGCGCTGTTACGCCCGCCGCTGGGATGAGGAGCTGAGCGGCTTAATGGTGTGCGGCTGTCCGGGGGAAAACAATGCAGCACCCCTCGGCATCGGCCTGGCGCGGGTGCTGGGCGCCCTGCTTGGGCAGCATTACCGCAGCCGCCTGCTCGCCGTTCTGATGTTCGGCGGGTACAACCGGACGGCAAAGGTCCATGGGCGCAACGCCTGGATCTGCGCCAACGAGGAAATGCTGAAAGAGTATAATCAGGATCCCCTATGCGGATTCCTGTTTACGGTTAACGGGGTGGAAAGCCTGCTGCGTCTTATGCGGGAATGTTACAGTACAGAAGGGTGGACCATCGGGAATCCTGATATGCCTATTCATTTTATTTCAGGCGGAAACGACCCCTGCCGCATCAGCGATGAGAAATTCGAAGCGGCCGGGCAGCAGCTGCGCCTGCGCGGCTACCGCAGCGTAACGCAGAAGCTCTACCCTGGACTGCGCCACGAAATCCTCAACGAAGGGGTGCGGGAGGTGTGGGAGGACGCTGGGGACGTCCTGTGCGCCTGGGCCGATGCCTGCACGCAGGCTTAAAAGGGAAAAGGCGGCGGACAGGCGTCTTTTTATTTGAAATCCCCAATACGGCATGGTAAAATAATTTTATTTATCTGTCCTGCGGCGAATGGAGGATTGGAATGAAAAGGGTGTGCGCCTTTTTACTGCTTGTCTTGCTTTGTACGTCGGCGTCGGCGGCCGGCGGCGACGTCCGCCATGACGATGCGGGGCTGTCCCTGTCCCTGCCTGCCGGGGAAGATTGGGTCATCCTGACCCGGGATGTGCAGGACGGCGACGAAGCTGTCGTGTTTTTTGAAGCCGACGCCGCGACGCTGCGCCAGGCCATGGAGCAGAATCAAATCTGGTTTGAGGCGGTCAGCCGCGACCGCAAGCGCGAGATCACCGTCATCATTTCACGGGACGCGCAGACGCGCCGGACCTTTGACTATAATCTGCTGGACGGGGAAGAGCTTAACGAACAGGGGCAGAAATATGTTGACCGCGACTTCAGCGAGGCTTCGCCGGGGCTTGATTACCTTTCCTTTTCACAGGAGCGGCTGGGAGATCTGCTGTACCTGCGCTTTACCGGGCAGATCGTAAATGAAACGACAGACAGCAGATTTATCCAATACGCCACCATTTACAACGGCTGGATGGTCAACATCGCCATGCACGGCTTCGACGGGCAGCTGACCGACGCGGATGCCGGCGTTTTGGCCGGCGTGGCGGAAAGCGTGCGGTTTGATGAGGCGCTGAACAAAGCGGACGACGCCCAAAGGTATATAGATATGGCGGTTCTGGCCGGCACCCTGCTGCTGGGGGCGCTGTCGCTGGCGCTCATATACCGCAGCCAGAAAAAGCGAATGAAAAGGGACGTCCGCGCAGGGCAGGGCACCGACGGGCCTGTCCTGCCCGAAGCGCCGGCGCAGGATGAGCCCGGCAGCGAAAGCGGGGAATAAGCGGTGTCTGTCTGTATGTTTTCTGGCCACCGTCGCCTGCCGCAGGACGGCGGGGCACTGCGCCGGGCGCTGGAAGCGCGGGTTTTTCAGCTGTGCGGCCAAGGCGTTGACGAGTTTTTATCCGGCGGGGCCATGGGGTTTGACCTGTTGGCCGCCGGCGCTGTATTGCAGGCGCGGGAAGCCTTTCCGCAGGTATCGCTGACCATGGTTCTGCCCTGCAGGGGGCAGGCCCTGCGGTATCCCGCCGGGCAGAAGGCGCTGTATGACGAGAT
>CAJMOV010000023.1 GCA_905215125.1 uncultured bacterium
TGAATATCGTCTTCCAGGACCCGTTTAATTCGCTTAACCCGCGAATGACAGTCGCGCAAATCGTGGGCGAGCCGCTGCGAGCGCATAAAATGGTCAGCGGCAGGCGGGATATGGAGTATCAGGTTCTTGAGCTTATTGAAAGCTGCGGGCTTTTTGCCGACCAGATCTATAGGTATCCCCACCAGTTTTCCGGGGGACAGCGGCAGCGCATCTGTATTGCGCGCGCCCTGGCGGCGCGGCCGGACTTCATCGTCTGCGACGAAGCGGTCTCCGCTCTCGACGTCTCCATTCAGGCGCAGATCATCAACCTGCTGTGCGACCTGAAGGAGCAGCGCGGTCTGACATATGCGTTTATCTCGCACGATCTCAACGTCGTGCGGTTCATCAGCGACGAGGTGGCGGTTATGTACCTGGGCAAGGTGGTGGAAAAAGCGCCCAAGGAGGAATTGTTTTCCAACCCCAAGCACCCATACACTATCGCCCTGCTGTCATCAGTGCCCGTTTTTAACGCTGAGGAAGAAGGACAACGCGAGCGGATTCTGCTGGAAGGGGACATCCCATCGCCCTCCAATCCCCCTTCAGGCTGCCGTTTTCACACCCGCTGTCCCCACGCCACGCCTGACTGCGCCAGGGTAGAGCCGCAGCTGCGTGAAATCGCGCCGGGGCACGCCGTCATGTGCGACAGGGTGTGATGAAAAGGAAAAGACATTCCTGCGCAGGGAAAGCCGCGTCCCTCCTTATGGATAAAGGGGGCGCGGCTTTTGTTATGCCGCCGCAAGCAGGAGAGACGTACGAATAAAAGGAGTATGCTGAAAAAGCACGCCTAGGCGTGCTTTTCCTGTTGGCAATCGGGGATGAGCGGTCTGTTTTGGTGAAACAGAAGGGGAAAACTGCGGCGGCCGGCAGCCCGGCACACCCGCTTGCCGCTTGTCAGCGGCCGGCGGCCTTCCCCGAGCTTTTGGGAAAACGGCCTTTCCGTGCGCGGCGCAACAGAAGCAGGGCGGCGGCCAGTACAGCGCTGGCGACACCAAACGGCCATAAGGAGACGGAAGGCTCTTTTCGGACGGCCTCCAGCGTAAAATTGTTGTTGTCAACGCGGAAGACACAGCAGCTGCCGTCCCGCTGCCAGTCAATGTTTGACCAGATCCCGCCGTCCGACAAACGAAGGGAGAAGGCGTCCCAGCCTGTAGGGGGCGTAAAGCGGACGGTATGTCCGCCCGTATCTGTGCCGGACAGCGACACCGTCCATTGCTCGGCGCCGGCGCTCTGCTGCGTCTGCCGGACCAGCAGCTCTGTCTGGCTGCCGAACACCCCTTCGATCAGAAATACAGCGTGAGCGCTGTCGCGCATGGCGTCGCTGGCCAGAGTAGTGTCAAATGGGGTGTATACCGCTTCAACGACATGGTCGACGGTTATGAAATCCTCGCCGATTTCTTCCCAAACGCCGTAATACCCCTCTCGCTCCGGTACGGCAGGGGGCTGATGAGACGACAGAGCCTCTCCGTAGGAAAAGGAGACCGTTTCCAACGGCTTGCCATCCGAAACATAAGTCAGCATCAGGGAAAGGAAGGGATGGGGGAGACGATCTTCCTCCATCAGAACGTCGTAAGCCACCGGTTCGGCCTGGCCCGAGTAGCTGATGCCGTCAACGCCGGCAAGCGGGCTTTCAACAAACCGGTTGCCCGACAGCGCGCCGACGTCCCGATCCCAGTCTCCGGCGACGGAGCCGGCGTGCCCGGCCGTTTTTTCAATGCTGACCAGGCTGACACATTCATAGATTTCGCAGCCATAGCCCGCGATGCCTCCCACATAGCGGCCCCCGGCCAGGGTACACTTGGACCAACATTCACGGATGGTAGAGCGGGATGCGCCGGCGATACCGCCGACATAGTCACCGTCTGCGCTTTGGACGGTGCCGTAGCTTTCACATCCGAGCACATACCCCAGATCCATACGGCCCGCTATGCCGCCGGCGGCGTCCTTTTTGGCCGTCACACTTCCGCGGTTGACACAACTTTGTAAAATGGCGCGCGTTTCGTAGTGAAAGTTCAGGGACCTTTCACCTACCTCCGCGATGTCGTCCTCGGGGTCAAAGTCGTATTCTATGGCCATGGCGCCGGCGATGCCGCCGACATTGAGGTCGCCTGACGCCGAGCCGGTGTTAACACAGCCGCGGGCTTTTCCCAGAGTGACGCTGTCGATGCGCTGCTGAGAAACGTCGTTCCACAGCTCGCCGGCGTCGCTTTCCTGGGCATCGGACAGAGCGTCCAGGATGAGGGAGGAAATGGCCTGAAGCTGGTCGCTTAAATTGCGGATATCGCTGGAGAGGGTATCGGCAGAAGCGCCGGCTTCCTCCCGAAGCAGATCCATTTGCCTGCCAATGCCGCTGACGGCGCTGTGCAGGCCCTCCTCAGCCTGATGAAAGCTGTCGCCCAGCCGGTCAAATTCGATGGGATCGCGCCTGGCGAGGTCGACAAGCAGCTCGCGGACGTCCTCCATCAGCGCATCAAAATCCCGGGCGCCGCTTTCAAAAATGTCCATGGTGCTGGCAAGGGCAGACAGCGCCGGCTTCCAGTCATCCGACGTCTCGCCCAGCTGCGAAAGCGCTTCCCGCAGCGATTTAAGGGAGCTGTCCAGCGTATCGGCGGAAGAGGAGAAGTGTTCCAGCGCCTCGGACAGCTTCTGGCCGCTCTGCCGCACGGCGTCCCAGTCCACGCTGACGGCGGAGACCGCGTCGGCAATTCCGCTCCCAATTTGGGAGACGGCGTCAGAAGCGGAACGCAGACCGTTTGCCAGCGACAGCAGGCATTGCAGAACAGCCGCCTGTGCTCCCGATTCGCCGGGGGACTGAAGCAGCTGCACAAGCTGTTCCATGGCGCTGCCGCATTGCGTCAGCGCGGCGGACAGCTGCATGACGCCGCCGTTCAGCGCCTTGAGCGCTTGGGCAATGGCGTCAGGGTCTTCGACAACCAGCGCCGCGGCCAGGGCGTCAAGCGCCTTTCGGATACCATCCACTCCTGCGCGGGCCTGTGAAAGCCCTGTGCGGAAACGGGCGACGGAGTCAGATACGTCGTCCATACCGTTTGCAGTTGTGCCCATGGCTGCCGCTATTTGGTTGAGGCTGCCCTCCAGCCCGTCCAGCCCGTCGGCGAGAACGTCCAGGACGCCTTCGCCCTCTGCCGTAACGACGGCCAGCCGGTTCAGAGTATCGGCCAGGATGACGGAAGCGTCGTTGACAACGCTGATATTTCCGTCCGCCCAGTCGCCCAGCGTGCCGGAGAGCGCGGAAGCATTGTCGGACGCCGACTGCGTGTACAGGGAAAGCTGCTCCAGCCTGCGGGAAAGAGTGCCGCGGCTGGCGTCGGCGTGATTCAGGGCGCTGTCGACCATGCCGTTTAAGCGGCTCAGCTCGTCCTGGAGCTGACTGACAGTATCTGGGCTGAAGATCAGGCAGATATTGGGGGCAATTTGCCCGGCGACGCCACCCACATCCTTGCGTCCTTCCACCGCGCCGGTATTTGTACAGCTTTCCAGGTACCCTGAGGAACGCCCCACGACGCCGCCGACGTTGTAACCTACATGAGGGTAACCGACGTGTCCCTGGTTCAGGCAGCTGCGCAGCACACCGCTGGAAAGCCCGGCGATGCCGCCGGTATCTGTCGTCGTGTTTAACACGCTTTCTCTCGTTAGGTCGCTAACCGTTTCCTCCAGGCTTTGTTCCTGTTCAGGACGGGCGGTGTTGACAGAGCTTTTGTTGACGCATCCGCTGACGGCGCCGCTGTTTTGCCCCGTAATGCCGCCAGTGCTTTTTTCACCCGTGACGATGCCCCCCGCCGTGCAGCCGTAAATGACCCCCGTGCCTTCGTTGCTGCCGGCAACGCCGCCCACCTGAGACTTGCCGCGCACAGAGCCGTAAAAGGTGCAGCTGAGAATGGCGCCGGCATTGCTGCCGGCAATACCGCCCAAGCAGGTCTGAGCGCCCGAGGCTGTCACTGAGCCCGTTACACACAGGCTGCGTACGACGGCCCCTTTCTGAATGTACCGGAACAGCCCCTGGTATGAGTCGCCGGAATCCAGTGACAGGCCGGAAATGGTATGGCCATTTCCCTCAAAGGTGCCGCCAAAGGTCGGTATGGGGGAGAAAACGACACCGGCGAGGTCGACATCAGCATCCAGAGAAACCGTCTTGCCCTGAGACCAGGTATTAAGCGTGCAGCTTTGAGACAGCTGCACAAGGTCGTCGGCGCTGCGGATGGAGATGACGGCGTCATTTGCGGCGAGCGCTGTAAACGGGCCGAGCAGGGGCAGCAGGAGTCCGGCAGCCAAAATCAGCGCGAGCAGACGGGGGAAGCGACTACGGGTTTTCAGCATGCTCATCCTCTTCTTTCTTCACAATGGGGGAGGGGTGGTGGACGTGTACCATGGCTGTTACCTCCCCTTCGACAACGCCATGGACTTCCGCGTCGATTTTGCCGGAAATGGAGCCCTTGACCATGCCGTCCAGATAAACCCGCCCGCTGGCGCTGGCGGGCTGCATAAGCGCAGGATATTTGAGGTTAAAGGCCGTCTTTTCAATGATGGCGTCGCCCAGCAGCAAAATTTCGGGCAGAACGCCCATGACCAGCGCCATGGAAAGGATAGTGCCGCGCCCCAGCGCGTCGCCCACGCCGTAAATGGCGGCGTCGCTCGTCAGCTTGGCGATGAGAATACCGGCGCAGGACATGATAGCGCCAGAGGTCAGCACCGTCGGGAAAGCCTGGTTGAGCGTTTCAACCATAGCCTCCCTGCGGGGCATGCTTTTCTTCAGCTGCTGGTAGCGGGAGGAAATGACGATGGCATAGTCGATGTTGGCGCCCATTTGAATAGAGCTGACGATGAGATAGCTCATGAAAAAGATGTATGTGCCCTGCATGGCAGGTACGGCAAAATTGATCCAGATGCTGCCCTGGATAACCAGGATGAGCAGGATGGGCAGGCCGACCGACTGGAAGGTAAACAGCAATATAACAATGACAAAGACAACAGACAAAACGCTGATGAGCACATTGTCTCCCCGGAAGGAGGAGGCCAGGTCATAGTCGCTGGTCGAATCCCCTGTGATGTAGAAGGTGCCAGGGGTATAATAGCGGCCCACCTCGTCGTGCAGGCTGTCTAAAAAGGCGAAGGTCTCTTCGCCCTCCTCCGGCAGGCTGACCTTGAGAACCAGACGGGAATAATCGGCGCCCTGAAGCTGGGCCAGCGCGTCGGTGATTTGGCTGTGCATGTCGTCCAGGGCAGCCCAGGTGTCGCCGTCCAGGGTGATATAGCCTTCCTCTGCCCGGTCGTAAAGGAAGAGAAACATATTCAGTATGGAGACGCTGTACTGATCGATGTTGTTGACAATGCGGCCGTAATCCTCCTGATCGGCGGCATAAGCGGTGTAGAGCAGGCGAATGAGCTCGATATCCATATCGACAAGCTCGGAAAACTGGCGCGGCGTCAGCCGGTCGGTCAGCACATAATCCTCGCCGTCGATTCCCACGTTGGCAAGGCCCAGGGCAGTGTCCACCTGCTCAAGGGAGCTCAGCCTGGCCAGAAGGCGGCCTTCTGTCTCGTAATCCCCGGCGGGGATGATGATCGCCATGACATTCTGCGAGCCGAAGCGAGACTCAATGGCCTTTTCCTGTATCATGGCGTCGCTCTGCTTTTGCGGCTCGATGAGACTGTAGCCATAGCCATAGGGGCATTGGCTGGATAGGAGAAAGGCAGCGATCAGGATGCAGGCGAAAACAGGGGGAACTACCAGCTTGAGCTTGGTGACCAGCCTGCCCCATGCCGTGATTTTAGGAACAAAGCTGCGGTGATGGGATTTGTCGATAAGCCGGCTGAACAGCATGAGCAGGCCGGGCATCAGGGTAAAGACGGTCAGGATGCTCAGCAAAATGGCCTTGATAAGCACCAGCCCCATGTCAAAGCCGATGCGGAACTGCATAAACATCATAGCGCCAAGGCCGGCCAACGTCGTCAAACAGCTGGAGGAAATTTCCGGTATGGCCTTGCTCAGCGCCAGGATGCAGGCCTCGCGCGCAGGGGCGTGCTCGCGTTCCTCGCTGAAGCGGTGGCACAGGATAATGGCATAGTCAATGGCGAGCGCCAGCTGCAGCACGGGGGAGATGGAGCTGGAAACAAAGGAGATGGTTCCCAGGATGAAATTGGTTCCCATATTGAGCAGCATAGCCGACAAAAAGGTGATGAGCAGCACTGGGATTTCGCCATAGGTTTTGGACGTCAGAAGCAGCACTGCAACAATGATGACGGCGGCGATGCCCATAATGACCTGCATTTCCCCGGCCAGCGTTTCCGATTGGTTTTCCCCCACTGTACTGGAAAGGGAGAGATCATAGCCGGCAAGGGCCTGCCTGAGCTCGTCCATGGCGGCCAGGCTGACGGAGTCGGAATCCTCCCCGGCGAAGGTGATATCGAATAATGCGGAGGAATCGCGGTAGTGCGCAGCGCGGTCGCCGGCATCGTCCTCGCTGCCAAAGTCGACGGTGGAAAGCCCCTCGATGCCTTTGAGCCGCTCGGACAGCTTGAGCGCCTGCTCGTAGGAGATGTTGGACACCATGACACGGGCGGTGCCAAAGGTGGTGAACTGGTCTTCCATGATGCTGAGGCCCTGCCGGGTCTCGGTGTCCTCCGGCAGGTAGTCGGTGATGTCGTTGTTGACCGACACCCAATTCATGGAAAACAGACAGAAAATGAGCGCGCCGGCGTAGATGAGGAAAAACAGGCTGCGTTTATCCACAATCCAGGTGGCCAGGCGCAGAAAAAAATCGGGCTTTTGCTCTGATTGCGCCATGCTGTTATTCTCCTTGATTTGTCACAGGGTCTGTGGCGGCTTGCCTTTCTGTGGCGGCTTGCCTTCCAGAACGGACGCCACGAATGGGGAAGTCTCCGTCCTCCGTGCGCAGCACCGCCAGCAGACGGCCGCCGGACAGGCTGCCCTGCAAAACGCCGGAATAATCCCGCGCCGCTGTTTTGAGCGTCCCGGATGCGCGAAAGGCGACACCGGGGGAAATATCACCGCTGAACAGGTGGCATTCATCCAGCAGGCTGAGAATGACGCGTCCCTCTTCGGGCCGAATTTCCGCCCAGCCCCGCTTGGATCCCATAGGGCTGGACAGCTCGATGCGGTATGTGAGACTTTTCATTGTTCACACCCCCTGTCGAAATTGATTCGATTATAACCCTGCGGGAAGAGGTAAGCAATCCGCAAATCAGGCCGGATGTGTAAAACCCAACAAAAGGGACGGTTTGTGCAGGCTTTTAAGAGCGGGCCGCGGCGCACGATCGATTATTTTATAGTGATTTTTTTCTGCAGAAATGGTATATTGAGAAAAAGCAGGTGATGACATTGAAGCAGCAGGAGCTTTCGCACAGGAGAAAAGAGCAGATCGCCGAATCGCTGAAACGGCTGATGGCGCGCAAAGGTCTGCAAAAAATAACCGTCCAGGAAATCGCAGACGGCTGCGGGATCAACCGGTATACATTTTATTATCATTTCAAAGACATTTACGATCTGCTGGCATGGGCCTTTCAGGAGGAAGCGCTGTCCCTTATCCGAAGAAGCGACAACTGCCTGACCTGGCAGGATGGGTTCCGGCTTTTCCTGCATAATATTGAGGAAAACAGGGCGGTCTATAAATGCGCGCTCAACAGCCTGGGGCAGGAAGCGCTGCGGGATATGTTTTATCAGGAGGTACGCCATATCATGCAGCTTTTTCTGTCGGAAATCCGGGGCAAGCATCAGGTGTCGGAGGCATATCAGATTTTCCTGGGGGATTTTTACATCGCCGCCCTCAGCGGTATTATTATCGAGTGGGTGCGCAAGGATTTGGATCTTTCAGAGGAAAGGATCATGGATTATCTCCGTCTGACTATGGACGGCCAGATTGAAGCGGCCTTTCAGCGCGCCGAGCGGGAGGGGCTTTGAAGCGCCTGGCCCGTTGCGGATGATGCCAGTCGGATGTTATCTGCCGGGCGAAGCAGCGGCGAATTTTTCCGCAGAGTGGTCGCTTTTGCCGGCTGTATTCAAGTGGTAGTGCAGAGCGGGCAATGGGGTGTGAATTTGCCGCAAAGGAAGGAGTTAGTAAAAGCTAATCATTAAAAATAGGCATCCCGCAGGCGCAAGGATGGTCGGCGGTATAGAGTCCGACGTTGCAGCGTGTTCACAGCAGCCTGCCGTAAAGGAAAGCTGTAGGGTCGAAAAGCCGGGGGAATTGGCAAAGAGCCTCTCGAAATGGCTCTGTCTGAAAGCCGTACAGGAGTATGCCGGATAAAGCGGTACCAGGCAAATGGCCTGGTTTATTTAATTTGTTGGCTTTTTACGGTCGGCAGCGGATGGTAGAGGCCGGGGAGCGTTCTTAGACGTCGGGGGCCTCTGCTTCGCCCGGCGTAGGGGAGTCGAGGGCAAAGCCGTCGACGAACAGCTGGTCCTGGCGATCCTGCAGCAGCGCCAGCGCTGCGGACAAAAGCAGCGAAAGGGTCAGCGATGGGTCGTCAAGCGCAAGGCCGAAGTCATCGCGCAGCTTGCGCAGCCGGTAAAGTACTGTGTTGCGGTGGGTAAATAGGCGCTGGCAGGCGGCCTGAATAGAATGCTGGCAAAGCAGATAGGTGTATAGGGTCAGGCAGTACTGGGTGCGGTACTGCCGGTCATAGGCGGCCAGCGCGCGAACCTGCGGCGCGAGTAAGTCCGGGCGATCCTGAAGGCGGCGCAGCATCATGAGGGTGTGAAACTGTTCGGCTCGGGCGACAAAGCTGGCTGATGTGTGCAAAAGTAAATATTCCATGATTTCGCGTGTCGACCGGTAAAGCTCCGGCAGGCGGTAAAGCTCGGGCAGCTCGTCGGAAATGACGACGCAGAGCTGAAAGCGTTTGGCCAGGGCGTCAAAAAGGGATAAATCATGTCCGTCGTTGAGAAAGAGAAGCACATGCCCGTTGTACAGAAACGGATGGGAAGCGTAAAATGCGTAGTTGAGCTCGTTTTTCAGCGCGTCGTCGCCAAAGGTCAGCCGGTGATATCGACCCAGGTAGATGAGCGCAAAGCGTTTGGGGGTGTAGCTGGCCAAATAAGTGGAAGCCGCTTGCACATGGAAAAAAGCCTTGCTGGAAAATTTGCCGTCCAGCAGATGGGCCAGGACCTCCTCGGCGGTGGAAAACATGGCGCCGCCGCGGGTGGCCTGGCTGAACAGTTGCTTGGCCAGAACGCTTTCGATGCGCCGCATCTGCTGCGGGGGCGCTTGACGCAGGTTGGAATGGATGTCCAGGCAGACAAGATACCCGACCAGCAGCCCACCGCTGCGCAGGGGGGAGAACAGGCGCATGACGCCGCTGTCTTGGATAGCGAGGTAAAGAGGCTCATTCAGCCCTGCGCGCCCGCCCAAAAAGGAAGCGACTTCGTAGGTAATTTCTCCGCGGGCGATGGCCCCGTCAAATACGGCGTCGGAAAACCCTTCCGGCTTGCAGCTGGAGACGACATGGAAGGTGTCGTCTACCACCATCACCGGGCAGCCGAGCAGGGCGCTTACATCCTGTGTCAGGCGGTCAAGGCTGTCTGACGCAAAGAAATCGTCAAGCAGGCGGTCGAGGTTCATAAAATCATCCTTTGTGCTATGAGCATAAATGCTTTTTGCGATATTATACCGCGGGACTGGTGCAAAGTAAAGCCTGTAGGGCTATAATCTGAAGCGTAATCAAGATAAGTAACTGAAAAGGCACAGCATATTGGAGGTTTTCCGTATGAATGAAACAAAGAAAAGAAACATAAGCATATGGAAGTCGTTGCAGAGGGTACCGGCGGGTACAATGTTCGTACCGCTGATTATTGGTGCTTTGATCACAACCATCTGTCAGGGGATTTTTAATTTCAACCTGTGGGACAGCTTGGGCAACCCCATGAAGGATATGTTCTCATCCAGCGGGCAGATGCTGCTTATCGGCCTGATGCTGTTCTGCACCGGCACACAGCTGCGGCTGGGCGACCTAAAGGAAGCGCTGCACCGCGGGGTGCTGCTCATCCTGGTGCGGCTGGGCGTTGCTTATGCGCTGTGCGCCCTGTTCTATGTGGCTTTTGGCTATGACGGCGTCCTGGGTATCTCCTTCCTGGCCTTTGTCTGCGCCGTGACCAGCGCCAACGCCGCCCTGTATATGGGCATTATCCAGCCTTTCGGCGACAAAGCGGATAAGGCCAGCTTCGGCGTCATGCTCATCTGCTCCATGCCGCTGCTGCCGCTGCTTTTCCTCGGCTTCTTCGGCACGTCGGGGTTTGGCATGGCGCAGGTTGTCCAAATTGTCTCCCTGCTCATCCCGTTTATCTTGGGTATGCTGCTTGGCAACTTGGACGAGGACGTCCGTAAGGTCTTCGCCGGTGGGAACGCCATCATCCTGCCCTTCCTGGGCTTTGAATTTGGATCCACAATCAACCTGTTTGAAGCATTTAAGATGATTCCCCAGGGACTGCTGCTCAGTCTGGTCTACTTCATTATTGTTATCGTCCCTTCGTATCTGTTTGAACGGCATGTGTTACGCCGCCCGGGTTATGCCTCCTTTGCCAGCGCTTCCCTGGCTGGCGTCGCTTTGAGCATCCCCTCCATGGCGGCGGCGTCCAACGCCGCGTTTGAGCCTTATATCGCAAGCTCTATTGCCGTGCTTGCCTTTGTACTGGCAGTTACCAATGTCCTGTGCCCGTTTATGGTGCGCTGGGTTTTAAAGCGCCATCCCGCAGAAGAAAAGCGGGAAAAGAGCGAAAGCCCGACAGGCCAGCGCCCGGAAAATGCTTAAATAATAATCCAAAAGAAAGGCTGTGTACGATATGAAAACCATGATTCAGGCTTCAACCTTAAATGCTTTGATGTTGGGCAATTTTGACCGCACCACCTCTGTACGCGATTTTTTGCGCGATGGGGACACCGGCATCGGGACTTACACCGGACTGGACGGCGAGGCCATCTTTGAAGACGGCGTCGCTTACAAGGCGGCGGCCGATGGCACCGTTGTCGTCATGCCGCCCGAAGCGGGCGTCGCATTCGGCACTGTGGCGGCCTTTGATTCCTCTGTTGCGCGCCATCATCTGACGGGCGTTGATTCCATCCAGAAGCTGAAAGAGCAGCTTGACCCTTATGTATCAGGCAACCGCAATATTTTTTATATGCTGAAAGCCCGGGGTGAGTTTGACACCATGCATGTGCGCAGCTGCTTTGTCTGCGAAAAGCCTTATCCTACACTGTCTGAAGCGGCAAGCCGGCAGCGCGAATTCCATTATGAGAGGGTACGCGGAAGCGTCATCGCCGTTTACTGCCCGGATTACGTTGAGGGCATCAATTTGCCGGGATGGCATTTCCATTTCCTCAGCGGCGACAAGAGCAAGGGCGGGCACATTCTCAATCTCAGCGCCTCCGCACTGGACTTTCAAATCAATCCTCTGACCTGCTTCCGGCTTGAGCTGCCGGAAAACCCCGAGTTTGCAGCCCTCAACCTATGCGAGGATTTGAGTGCCAAGACCAAGGCGGTTGAAGGCTAAGAAATAAATATCAGCTGAACCTCCCATCGGGCTGTGCGCCTGCCGGTATCCGGCGGACGCACGGCCTTTTTGCCGTCGATCGGGAAATACTGGCTGTCATTTCCCGGGAAATCCCAGCCCGTCAGTCAGAGGGCGGGCCGGGAGAAATGGGTAAGATACCGTTGGCTGCTTCCATCAGCTCATCGTAGTACGCACTCTCGATCGGCAGGTCGACAAAACGCCGGCCGCTTTCACCGATACTTCCGGGATCGGGTTGGCGGCCCAGCATCCGGTTGACAATGCGCACGGCCTCGGCGCGCAAAACGTGGTTATCCGGCAGAAAAGCGCCCTGTGCGTCGGCTTCCATTAGGCCATAATGACAGACGGCCGCCGCCGCGTCATAGGCCCAGTCTCCCTCCTGGAGATCGGAAAAGGCGGCCTGCACGCTGACGCTTCGGCAAAGCCGCGACGCAAGCAGGGCGAGCTCGCCCCGTGTGATGGGAGCGTCGGGAAGATACAGTCCGCCGCCGACACCCTGTACGATGTTGAGGCTGGCAAGGGCGTTGACCGCTTCGGCATACCATGCGCCGGAGGGCACGTCAAGAAAGGCGGCCGGCGGGCTTTCAGGCCGATGGCGCAGCAGGCGGTAAAAGATGGCTGCTGCCTCGGCGCGCGTTATGGGCTTATCCGGCAGACAGCGGCCCTGCGGGTCTCCCCAAAGATAAGCGATGCGTTCGTCGCAGACCAGCATGTCTGAGACGCCGTCAACCGGTACGGGCAGAGGCTCGGACGGACTATTTTCTTCTGACAAGTCGGAGCCCTTTACATCATCTTCACGGGAAGGAGAGGGTGGAATGTATGGGTTGTCCGGCTGCGGTTCAGGCTCGGGCACAGGGGGCTGAGGATCAGGGACTTCAGGCGTCGATGGAATTGTAAAGCTATAAAGCATTACAGGAAGAGCGCCGTCCGGGCGAGCGTACAGCGTGTACTCCACCTCATAATGCAGCGCGTCAAAAACGAATAAGCCGTCTTTAAACTGAGGCTGGACTTTCGAGCCGTCATCCGTGCGGACAAGCTCATATTGGACTCCTGCGGCGGCAGGCAATGTAAGCTGAGCGCCGGACAGAAGGATTTCCTCCTGTTCGGGCAAGGCGTCGTCAAGGGGCAGCGAAAGGGGATACCCCTTGGCTGAAAAAACGGTGCGATCCTGCGAGCAGGCAGTAAGGAGCATCTGCTGCGCACCGTCCGGCAGTCCGGTAAAGCGCAGCAGCCCGTCCGGGGATTGGAACCATCCGTCCGTAGAGGACAGGGCGTTGCCCTGCCCATCAATGGCGTCCAGTCCGACAAGCGGTACGCCGTCAGCGGAGCACAGGGCATAACAGACGCCGCTGAAGGCGGGGGAGAGAGTCAGGGCCATTTGACCGGCGTCATCTCGGGACCAGTACAGGCCTAAGCCGCTGTCGTCGCAGACAGGGAGCTGGATAGCGGCGTTGCGCGCCGGCAGGGTCTCCTGTTCTGGTGGTGCTTCCAGTGCGATGGGGAAATACCGTCCGCCCGGCAGAAGGCCGCTGAATTCCAACGCCCCGCCTGTGCCTTTCTGCACCGGAGCGGCGGGGACGCCGACGACCGCCTGGGCGTCGTCCGGGGAGAGTACGGTATAAAACAGCTCTGGCCTTGTGGTGGATATGGTGATAACCCCGCTGCCGTCTGAGCCAACGGATCCTTCTGTCTGAGATTGCGGGATGATGTCGGTTAAAACAGCAATGTCCACGGCGTTGGGAACATGGTATGCATCGTAAAAGGTAAAGGGAATGACCCACAGGCGATAAGACGTATGAGGGTCAAGGTCGGAAAAGACAAGAGCGTCCCCGGCGCTTTGCCAGCCGCTTTCATCCGGCAGGGCCGATGAGCCAGTCAGCTGGAAGGAAAGTCCGGGATCGGTGATATAAATTTCGATTTTATCGCGGTAGGGGAGAATATTTTCCGCCAGGCGGCGATATTGGTCGCTTGCGGGCGGAGCAACCGGGGCGACAAAGGAAAGTACAGCTTCAGGCGACGCCTGGGTGCCTTCTTCGTTTTCGCAGGATTGCCTGCGGTAGAGCCGGTAAGGCTCGGCGGGATTAAGGCCGGTCAGCACGACTTTTCCGTCCGCAGGGGTAAACCACTGCTCAATGGCCTGTTCGCTGCCGTCAAGCCCCGGAGCCGCGCCAAACAGCCAGCCGTCCTCAGCCGGGGAAAGAGAGACGGCGCCGCTGCCCATATCCGGCGCGCCGATAAGGGTGTAGTCTTCGCCGGCTGCCATTGGAATGGAAAGGCACAGGAGCAGCAGCAGAGAAAGCAGGAAGGAACGGATACAACTTTTCACAAATGATACCTCCTTAAATAAATGACGTTGTATATAAAACATCAGTACAAAAACAGACTGATGTAAAAAATAAATATATAATTTGGAATATAATTCAAATTTTTCTTGATATTACCATTATATATT
>CAJMOV010000024.1 GCA_905215125.1 uncultured bacterium
GTGTGGAATCTGGGCGCGTCGGCCGTCGACATCCTATGCCGCGTCTGGGTCAAAAACGCTGATTATTTTGAAGTCCGGTCCGATGCGCTGGTTCGCGTCAAGGCGGCGCTGGAAGCGCGCGGCATCAACATCCCCTATCATCAGCTTGACATCCACGTCCGTACCGGACAGGCCGGAAGGGAGTAGCCCTATGCGTAGCCTGGTTATCGGCGGCAAGAAGTTTGCCGTCTGCGCCATCGTCCGGGAAGCGCTTTCGCGCGGGCACGACGTCACTCTTTTTAACCACGGGCAAACCTGTCCTGCGCTTTTCGCGGATCTGCCCTGTTCCGCCGACTGCCCCGCTACCGTATTGTGCGCGTCAGCTGGGGCAATGGGGGATGGGCAAAGCCGGAGCATCGGGCCTTCTTCCCCCTTTTCATCCCGCTGCAGTCCGGCTTTGCCGGCCTGTACCGGGTGGACGTCAGCCGCGCCATCGCAGCCGGCCTGACCTTCCGCCTAGCGCGCGACGCCATTTTGACCGCTCTTGACTGGTACCTGTCAACCGGCAAGGACGGAGACAGCGCCGCGGCCAGGCTCCCTCTCCGCCGCGAACGAGAACTGCTGGCCTGGCTTTAGTCCGGCAAAGGGCTGCTTTGCTTATCAGGCAGCTTTTTTGCTTGTCAGCATGAAAGCGCCCCTTTTTGCCTAAAATATAGGCAGAAAGGAGCTGGTTTGCCATGCCCATGCCTTATCGTATTTTGGAAAACCCCGACGGTTCGGTCGATCTCCTGCTTTTCGCCGCGGCAGACGGCGAGTGGGCCGCCGAGCTGCGCCCCGGCCGCATGCTGAAAAGGCTGGGGGATCAAAAACGGATTTTATGCGTGCGCGCCGTCAAAATTGTCGCGGCGGGCGGCATTGTTCTGTCTATCCCCTTTTCCTCTCTGGCCACCCGCACACAAAAGGACAATTACGCCATGTCCTACATCTATTTCGGCACAGCCGAGCAGCAGATGCAGAACGCCTTGCTCGCCGCCGACGTGCTCGACGTCATCTCCCCGAGCTATTTTGATCTCAATGCCGACGGCAGCTTAAAGCTCAATGCCGTCAGCACGAAATTTATCAGCACCATGAAGGCGAACGGCATCAAGGTCGTGCCCTTCCTCAGCAATCACTGGGACAGGGCCAGCGGCGTCGCCGCGCTGAAAAACGCCGAAAGGCTGTCCACCCAGATTGCCGACGCCGTCAGCCGCTATGACCTGGACGGCGTCAATGTCGACATTGAAAATGTCACCGCGTCGGAAAGGCAGCTCTACGTCGACCTCGTCCGCCTGCTGCGCGAAAAGCTCCCCTCGCATAAGGAGGTGTCGGTCGCCGTCGCCGCCAACCCCAGCGGCTGGACGACGGGCTGGCACGGCTCGTACGATTACGCCGCGCTGTCGCGCTATGCCGACCACCTCTTTATCATGGCCTATGACGAGCATTACAGCGGCGGCCCGGCCGGCCCGGTAGCCGGGTATCCCTTTGTCGAAAGGTCGATTGAATACGCCCTGCGCCATGTTCCCAAGGAAAAAATCGTGCTTGGCCTGCCCTTTTTCGGCCGGGTGTGGAATACGTCGGCCGGTGTCATGGGGGAGGGTATTTCGCTGGAGCGCATCCGCCAGTGGCAAACCGAGTTCGGCGGCAGCGTCAGCTATGATCGCACCCAGCGCTCCCCCGTGTTGCGCATGAGCATCACCCGCCCCGTCTCCCTCAACGGCAAGACGCTGCCGGCCGGCGAATATGAAATCTGGTATGAAAACGCCGATTCGCTCAAGGACAAGCTGGCGCTTGTGCAGCGCTACAGTCTCAAGGGGGCCGGCAACTGGAGCGCCGGACAGGAAACCCGCGACGTGTGGGACTATTACGAGCTGTGGCTCAACGGCACTTATTTTTCCGACATCTCGCATCATTTTGCCAAGGACGAAATTGTCCGTCTGTCGGCTGAAGGGGTTATCAAGGGGGTCAGCGACACTCGCTTTGGCCCCGAGCAGACCATGACGCGGGCGCAGGCTTCCGCTTTGGCCGTCCGCATCCTCGAGCTGCCGCTGGACAATTCGGCCTCCCCTTTTACCGATACGGAAAGCCATTGGGCCCGACAGGAAATCGCGGCAGCCGCCAAGGCGGGGCTTTTCATTGGTTACCCTGACGGCAGCTTCAAGCCGGACGCCCCCGTCACCCGCGCGGAAATGACAGCCGTTCTGGTGCGTATGCTGGAGCAGACCTACGGCGGAGGACGCGCCCTGTCCTTTTCCGACGTCGACACGGATCACTGGGCCTATCACGAAATCGCCGCCCTGTCCGATCTCGGCATCATCAACGGCTATACGGATGGGACCTTCAAGCCGTGGAAAAACATCACCCGCGGCGAAGGCGCCGCCATCCTCGGCCGCGCCTGGGACGAGCTGAAAAAATAAAAAAGCCCCCGCTGCGGCCGTATATCGGTTCGCAGCAGGGGCTCTTTCATTTTACGCTCGCTTGGACAAATTACCTGGATCCGGGCATCGCCGGCGGCCGCCGTCAACCGGCGCCGCTCTCGAGCCGCAGGAGGAAGCCTGATTGATTTCCCCCTAGCGCTGCCAGGCGATTTCGCCGTTGACGATGGTGACCATCGCTTTGGCCGCCGTGTCGACGGCGGGCATACCGTCGAACAATACGACGTCGGCGTCCTTGCCCGGCTCGATGGAGCCGATGCGATCCTCCAGCCCGATAATGCGGGCGGGGTTGATGGTCAGCATGGCGATGGCCCGCTCGGGATCCAGCCCGGCACGCACTGCTTCGCCCGCCTGCGTGACGATGAGATCGGGGTTCATGATGGGCCCGTCGGTCATGATGCTGCAGCACACGCCGCGGCGATCCAGCTCGACAAGACATTCGATGTCGACCTTGCCGCATTCGCCGGGCAACAGCTGTACGCCGCACGGCCCGAAGATGACACCGCGCAGCCCCTCAGCCCCGGCGATTTCGTCATAGAAGTCGGACGCGCCCCATGCGTGATCCAGCGTGAACTCCAGATGAAACTCGCGCGCGATGCGGATGGTGGTCAGCATGTCGAATTGCTCGCAGTGCACCTTGATGGGGATTTCGCGGCGCAGCGCGCGGCAGATATTTTCCAGCCCTGCGTCATAAGGGGGCATTTTTTCCGGGTCGCCGGCAGCGTCCTGCTGCTTTTTCATGTATTCCTGCCCGCGGCGCAGCGCATCGATGATGACCTGCGCCACCCCCATGCGCGTCATGGGCATCTGGTTGCGGGGGCCGTACACCCCCTTGGGGTTGCCGCCCAGCGCCATTTTCAGGGCGATGGGGTTTTTGATGCACATGTCCTGGATGCTTTTGCCGTGCGATTTGACGGCACACACCAGCCCGCCGATGACGTTGCCGCTGCCCGGCGCGATGGCGCTGGTCGTGATGCCGGCGCTCAGAACCCGCTTGAAGCCGGGCTGCTCGACGTCGATGGAATAAACCGATTCGACCTCCGGCGTGCCGTTGCGGGTCATCTCATTGAGATCCTGATCCTCCATCGTCGAGCCAAAGCCGCCGATGTGGCTGTGCGCGTCGACAATGCCCGGGATAGCGATAAGCCCCTTGGCGTCGATGACCTGTGCCCCCTCGGGCAGGGCCAGATTTTCGCCGACGGCGGTGAACTTGCCGTTTTCCATGAGGATATCGCCGCAACCCAGCACCCTGCCGGCCGATGTATAAACCTTGGCGTTTTTAATTACCAGCATGACTTGCGCCCCTCCTTCCGCGTCAAGAGGTTTTCGCCCTGCAGATAGACGGCCTCCAGCCGGGCGGTATAGGTCTCGATGGGGTTGGCGCTCCAGACCGACAGGTCGGCGTGCTTACCCGGCTCGATGGATCCGACCTTATCGCCGACGCCGAGGATATCGGCCGGCGCCGATGTCATGAGCTGAAGCACCCGCTCGCTGGGCATGCCGTTTTTATGCCACTGGATGGCGTTCCACAGCAGGCTTTCCTTGCCGCCGGCAAAGCTGTCGCCCCCGCAGCACAGCGCGATTTGCGCGCCCGCGTCGCAAAGGCGGCCGATGGCGGCAAAATCGACGTTGGCGTTGGCCGAGGTCATGGCTTCGGTCAGATCCCCCACCAAGGCGGCGCAGCGGCCGCTGCGCACGCTTTCGCGCCCGTCGTCCAGGCCATAGGCGCCGGTAAAGACCAGCTTGACGTCCGTGAACTGGCGCAGCGCCATTTCGGCGGCATCCATCTGGGCGCGGCTTAGCGCGTTGACAAACAGCGGCATTTCCCCGCGCAGGACGGGAAGCAGGGCTTCGCTTTTGGGGTCGTAGTCAGATGTATCGGTGTATGTCTCCGCCTTTTTCAGCGCGCCGGCCAGTAGGGCGACGGCGCCCATGCGGGTCATGGGTGCGGCGTTGCGAGGGGCGTAGCCCTCCTTGGTCGCCGCCGAAACGCTGGCGAGCATCGCGGCCCTTTCGCGCACCAGCATTGTATATGGGCTGCGGCCGCAGGTCTTGAAAACAGCCATCTGCCCGCCCAGTACGTTTCCCGGCTTAGGCACGACGCCGACGCTTGTCACGCCGTACAGCCACTGCTCCTGAAAGTTCATGTTGTCCTGGTCAAACGAATATACGACGGAAAGCTCGGGGGTGACGGGGTCGCTCTGCTCGTTCAGATCGTCGTCTTTCCAGCCCGGGCCGGTCGCGCCCTGGATGGTCATGGCGCTGATAAAGCCGGGCAGCACCTGTTTGCCCGCCGCGTCCAGCACTTCGGCGCCGGGGGCGCTCAACCTCTGTCCGACCGCCTTTATAAGGCCGTTTTCCACCAGCACGTCGCACTGCGGCAGCACATTTCCCCGGCCGTCGTGCACGCAGCCGTTTTTGATAAGCAGCACAGACATTCCTCCTTTACAGCGGATAAGGGGGGATGACACCCCCCTTATTTCTTATTTTTCGAAATGCTCTTTTAGGTATTCGGCTGTCAGCAGGCCGCAGGCCAGCTGGATGTAGACCAGCTTGCGGATGGGCACGACCTGGTAATTGATTTCGCTTTCCAGCTCGTCGGTCATGTCCTTGTGGGCTTTGACCATGATGTCAAAGGCCTTTTGCAGCGCGGCGCGCTTTTCGGGGTTGTTTTCGCCTGTTTCGTCCATTTTCTGCAGCTCGGTCTCATTGGCCCGCAGAAGCTGGCCATAGGACAGGTATTTGTAGAACTTGGATGCGCACAGGCTGTCGAACTTCTCGGCAACCGTCGCCTTTTTGGCGAAGTCGGGGTTTTCCTCCATCATCTTGCGGGTCGCCTCGGAGCTGCCGCCTTTGGTGAAGGCGCGGACGGCCAGCATGAAGGGGTTCTCCGGATCCATATATTGCTGCGAAATGGCCAGGGTGTCGCGCAGGAACTTGCTGGTCTTTTCCTGCCAGTCCATGCCGATGAGCGCTGCGTCGCGGCGGATCATATCCGATTCCGACATGTCCTTGATGCGCTCGTCGTAGAAATAGGGCATTTCGGTCAGCAGGGTAAAGGAGTCGTAGCGGGTGGCGGCATATTCGGCGCTGTTGCTGCCGCTGCCGATGACGTCGGCCGGGTTGATGCCGTTTCCGTATTTCTCCAGATAATCATATTCATGGCTGATGGTCATTTCAGCGTAAATGGCCGGGGCGAAGGCGACACAGGAGGGGGATTCCGGCTCGCCAAAGTTGATGGGGACCTCCTGGCAATTTGCCGCTTCGTACATCTCGTCATAGATTTCCGGCATGGGCTTGGAAATATACCAGTATACGCCGCCAAAGCCGGCGTTGTGCAGCGAATAAATAAAGCTGGGCTTAATGTCGTCGATCAGCTTCATCATAGCTTCCGACTCGGGGATGGTGTCGTGGAAGTGCAGGTTTTTATAGTCAATGGGGAAGGTCCAGTCAACCTGCTTGTGCCCTGCAGGGCGGAAGAAGTTGCGGGAATAGTTGTACAGGGTGTAGGGGCCCTTCAGCCATTTTTCATTGAGACGCAGGCCGTCGGCGTCCCACGCCTTAACAATGTACCAGGTATACCCCAGCTCGTCGCGCAGCTGCTTGTCCTGCGCCAGATTCTTTGTCAGATACTCCAGCATCATGGTGCCGATGGGCTCGTTGGGGTGGGGGCAGCCGAACATCAGCGCGTTACGGGGGCCGTCGCCGATCTTGAGGCAAAGCAGGGGGTGTCCCTTGCTCGTCTTCCCCATTTCAAACAGCTCGACGCAGTCGGGATGCTCCGCCGCCAGGCGACGCGAGCTTTCGTCCATCTCGTCGACCGTGAGAAACTCCTTATAGTCGGGGATACCGGAAAGCAGCTTCTTGTAGATCTCTTTCATACTGTCACTCCTTACACTTAGTTTATACTGTCGGCTTACGCAAAGCGGCGGCCTGCTTTGCGTAGACCGGCAGAAAACCGGGGCGGGGGTTGCCCCGCCCCGGTCGGATTCAAGCTGAGGCTTAATCAGTAAAATCAGTAAAGGTGTACTCGGCCCAGCCCCACTTGCCCGCGCCGTCAATCGGCGTGTTGATGACATTGCTCGCGCAGGCGTCATAGCTGGTATATTGGGAAATAGGGACAATGGGCAGATCCTCCGCCAAGATGGCCTGGATCTGCTTATACAGTTCAGCGCGCTCATCCTGGTCGCCTGTGCTGACGGCCTCTTTAAACAGGCTGTCAACTTCAGCGTTGGAATAATTGGACTGGTTCATGGATCCTGTCGTACCAACGCGGGATTCTAGCGCTGCGGGGTCGGGACCCTGGAATCCGCCCTGCATTTCCATCGTAAAGTTTTTCTGAATGGTAACTTTGTCGTTCCAGGCATTGTACTCCATAACATTCAATTCGATTTTAATTCCAGCCTTTTCGCAGTCGGCCCGGTACAGCTTGCCTATGTCGGGCAGCTGCATGGTTTCAAAGACATCGAGGGGAACTGTGATATAATACCCGTCAGCATCTTTAGTATAGCCGGCTTCCTCCAAAACCTGGGCGGCCCCTTCGGGGTCAAAGCTGGGCGCTACGTCCTCCTGGTTGGAAGCCCAGGAAATGCTGGGATAAAAGGAGTATTCCGGAGCTTTGATTCCGGCATAAACCTTGGTGGAGATAGATTCGCGATCAATGCACATGGCAAGGGCTTTGCGCACAGCCGGATCAGCGCCCAGCTCAGTATCAAGGTTAAAGGCGGCGTAAATGGGCGAAGGATAGATATTGGCCTCGAGACGAACGGCCGGGTTATCCTTCAGGTTGGTGTACTCAGCATCCGGGATGCTGGTATAAATGTCCAGCTCTCCGTTGATCAGAGCCTGCACAGCTGTGGTGTTGTCGGGGATGATTTGGAAGATAACCTTATCCAGCTTGGGCTCAGCCTCCCAATAGTCGGGATTTTTGACAACGGTGGTGGCGATACCGGGCTGGAAAGATTCAAACTTGAACGGGCCGGTGCCAATAGGCTGCATGTTGGCAGGGTTATCGTCCCAGCTTTCGCCGTTGTTGTAAATATGCTCAGGGATGATAAAGGATCCGTACCATGCAAGATAGCCGATAATGGCGACATTGGGCTCGGCCATGTTGAAAACGACGGTGTAATCGTCCACTTTTTCAAATGTGTCGACGCACTGCAGATTGGCGCTTAAAAAGTAGCTGGGGTTGGCCTTGATGGTCTCAAAGGTATAAACGACGTCGTCGGCGTTAAAGTCTTCGCCGTCGTGCCACTTGACGCCTTCGCGCAGTTTGAAGGTGATGGTCATGCCGTCCTCAGATACCTCCCATTCCGTCGCAAGATCAGGCAAGGGAGTACCCTTTGTGCAGTCCAGCTTGCACAGGCGGTTAAAGACGTTCTGAACAATGGGATAAGCGTTGTCGTCGCCGTCCATGTCAGGGTTAAAGGTCTGCGGGTCGCCGGTGGCGCGGACGATCAGCGTCTTATCGCCGGCGCTTTGGTTATTGTTTTCCTGGTTGTTATTTTCCTGGGTCTGGCCTTCGTTTCCCCCGGGGTCTGTTGTGCCGGTGTCATTGTTGCAACCGGCGGCCAGGGCGAAAACGAACAGGGACGCAAGGAACAGCGCGATGAGTCTTCTTTTCATGTTTTCTCCTCCTTTTATATGGGCGGGGCACAAATACGGGATACAGCGGATTGTGGCTGTGCGTTGTGTCTTTCTCTATAAAGGGCAAGGTAGATAAACATTGTGACTTGCGCGTGATAGGTAAAAATGGCCGGGGTAAGGCCTTGCGGCCAACCCCGGCCATGGGCCGTACGGAAAACTTAACGCTTAATAATAGGGCTTAGTTGATGTCGGCAAAGGTCCATTCAGCCCAGCCCCACTTGCCCGCGCCTTCGTTCGGGACGTTGGTGACATTGCTGCCCCAAGCGTCATAAGCGGCAAACTGGACAATGGGAACGATGGGCAGCTCCTCCGCCAGGATGGCCTGAACCTGCTTATACAGCTCGGTACGGGTGGCCTGGTCGTCGGTCTTGATAGCCTCGGCAAACAGAGCGTCAACCTCGGCGTTGGAGTAGCTGGACTGGTTCATAGAGCCGTTGGTGCCGACGCGGGATTCAAGCGCCGCGGGGTCGGGACCCTGGAAGCCGCCCTGGATCTCAACGACAAAGTTCTTCTGGATGGTAACCTTGTCGTTCCAGGCGTTGTACTCCATGACGTTGAGGACCAACTCGATGCCGGCCTTGGCGCAGTCGGACTGGATCAGCTTGGCGACGTCGGGGCAGTTGGCGGTCTCAAAGACGTCGATGGGCAGGGAGACATAGTAGCCGTCGGCGTTCTTGGTGTAGCCGGCGTCGATCAGAACCTGCTCGGCCGCAGCGGTGTCAAAAGCCGGGGCAGTGTCTTCCTGGTTGGAAGCCCAGGAGATAGAGGGATAGAAGGCATATTCCGGCTCCATGATGCCGGCGTAAACCTTGGTGGAGATAGATTCGCGGTCAATGCACATGGCGACGGCCTTGCGGACGGCGACATCCTGGACAGCTTCTTCGTTGAAGTTGAAGGCCATATAGTAGGGGGACGGATAGACGTTCTGCATCAGGGTGATGCCGTCGTTGGCCTGCAGGGTCTGGACCTCAGCAGCCGGCACATTCTCAAGGTAGTCGATCTCGCCGTTGATCAACGCCTGGACAGCGGTGGTGTTGTCAGGAATGATCTGGTAAACCAGGCGATCAATCTTGGGCTCGGTCTCCCAGTAATCGGCGTTCTTGACAAGGGTCGTGGAAACGCCGGACTGATAGGAATCAAACTTGAACGGGCCGGTGCCGACGGGGGAGGTAGTGCTAGCCTCGTTCTCCTCCCAGGTCTGGCCGTTGTTGTAGATGTGCTCCGGCATGATAAAGGATCCGTACCAGGCGATATAGCCGACCAGGGAAACATCGGGCTCGGACAAGTGCATGGCGACGGTGTAGTCGTCAACCTTCTCAAAGCTGTCGATGCCCTGCAGGTTGGGGCTCAGGTGATAGCTGGCGTTGGCCTTGATGGTTTCAAAGGTGTAAACAACGTCGTCGGCATTGAAGTCCTCGCCGTCGTGCCACTTGACGCCTTCACGCAGGTGGAAGGTCAGGGTCAGGCCGTCGTCGGAGAACTCCCAGCTTTCAGCCAGATCGGGGATCGGGGTGCCCTTGTTGACGTCCAGCTTGCAGAGACGGTTGTAAATGTTCTGGGCAATAGGATACAGATTGTCGTCGCCCGTAAGGTCGGGGTTGAAGCCCTGCGGGTCGCCGGTGGCGCGGACAATCAGGGTCTTGTTGCCCGTGTTTTCCGTGTTGTTGTTTTCCTGGTTATCACCCTGATTGGTGCCTTCGCCGTTCCCATCATCGGGGGTGTTGGCGTCGCTGTTGTTACAGCCGGCCGCCAGGGCGAAGATCATCAGAGAAGCCAGGAAAAGCGCGATAATCTTCTTCTTCATGGGTTCTTTTCCTCCTTTTATTTTCAGCCGGGCAGATGGTGTTTATATATTTTGAGGGATTTCTGCGCCCGGGACTGAATAACATAAACTACTTGTCGATATACATGCAAGCGGCAATATGCCCATTGCCCAGCTCGACGTAATCGGGGTACTTTTTCAGGCACTCCTCAGTCGCGTGGGGGCAGCGCTCGGCAAAGAAGCAGCCGGGGCCGGGATTGATGGGCGTGGGCGGCTCGCCCTGGATATCGATAGCTTCGCTTTCCTCATCCGGGTCGATGGAAGCGCAGTTGGAAATAAGAGCCTGGGTATACGGATGCTTGGGGTTTTTGATAACGTCGTCCGCTGTGCCGTACTCGACAATTCTGCCCAGGTACATAACAGCGATACGGTCGGAAATATAGCGCGTCAGCGCAATGTCATGGCTGATGAAGACAACCGAAGCGTTCTTCTCCCGGCTGAGCTCAAGCAGCATGTTGATGATATCGGCGCGGACAGAGACATCCAGCATGGAAACCGGCTCGTCGGTGACGATGACGCTGGGGTTGAGCAGCATGGCGCGCAGGATGGAAATACGCTGCAGCTGGCCGCCCGAAAGCTCGTGCGGATAGCGCTTGAGGATGTCTTCAGCCGGACGCAGGCCGCCCGACTCCAGCGCTTCAACGCACATTTTATAACGTTCCTCATCATTTGCGCCGATATTGTGGATCTTGAGCGGGCGCATCATGATTTTGTCGATGGTGTCGCGCGGGGTAAAGGTGTCAAAGGGGTTTTGGAAGACGATCTGCACCATACGGCGGAACTGCCGGGGATCCTTCCTGACCATCTCATGGGTCGAAACCCCACCGATGAGGACGTCGCCGCTTGTCGGCTCCTCCAGCCGGATGAGCACGCGGCCAAGCGTCGACTTGCCGCAGCCCGACTCGCCGATAAGCCCGAGAATCTCGCCCTTTTCCATGGTCAGGGACACACCATTGACCGCCTTGACGATGGGCTTTTCCCCCTTGGCGAACAGCTTGCCGCCTTTGACGGGATAAAACATGGTTACATCTTTAATTTCAATGAAAGGCGCTTTGTTTTCACTCATGCTTTTCCACCTCCGCACAGGATACATCTGGCGCTCCAGTCCTCGCCCACCGAAACGGTCTCGGGGCGGGCCTTGCGGCACTCGTCGGTGACGTGGGGGCAGCGGGAAGCAAAGATACACTCATTGTATTTTTTGGACAGGTCAGGAATGGATCCAGGGATGGCGCGCAGCGCCTTGGTCTCGCCCTTCAGGGAGGGGAAGGAGCCGAGCAGCCCCTGCGTATAGGGGTGCGCCGGCGTTTTCAGCACCTGCTTGACCGGGCCGACCTCGACAATGTCGCCGGCGTACATAACGGCGACCTTGTTGCACGACGCCGCGACAACCGACATGTCGTGGGTGATCATGATGCGGGTCATGTCCATGGTCTGCTCCATACGCTTGATTTCATGCAGCAGCTGGCCCTGCGTGACAACGTCAAGCGCCGTCGTCGCTTCGTCCAGGATGAGCAGACGCGGGTTAAAAAGCAGGGACATGGCGATGGCAACGCGCTGCAGCATGCCGCCGGACAGCTCGTGCGGGTAGAGACGCCAGACGCGCTCGCCCAGGTTGACCAGCTTGAGAAGCTCAAGCGCACGGGCCTTTGCCTCATCCTTCTGCGCGTGCGGGTTGTGGACGCGGTAAATATCGTTAATCTGATCGCCGATACGATGCACCGGGGAGAAAGAGCTCATGGCCTTCTGGAAAACGACGGCCAGCTCCTTCCAGCGAATTTCCGTCAGCTGCTTGTCGTCCATGGCCAGAAGGTCGCGGCCCAGGAAGTTGGCCGTGCCGGTGACCTCCGCCGTGCGTTTGGGAAGAAGGCGCAGAACCGCCATAGCCAGCGTCGACTTGCCGCTACCCGACTCGCCAACGACACCCAGCGCGTCGCCTTTATTGATAGAAAAAGCGGCGTTTTTAACAGCGTATACCTGCTTCTGCTTATTTTTGTAGGTGACGCAAAGATTGTCCAGAGTCAGTACAGTTTCAGACATTCTTACTCACCCGCCTTTCCGTGTTTGGGGTTCAGTACATGGTTGAGACCGTCGCCCGTCAGATAGAAGACAAACAGCGTAAGCACGATTGCGATGCCGCCGAAGGCCGCAATCCACCAGGCGGTGGTCAGATACTGCTTGCCGTCGTAAACCATCTGGCCCCAGCTGATGACCGTCGGGTCGCCCAGGCCGAGGAAGGAAAGACTGGCCTCCATCAAAATGGCGTTGGCCATGCTCATAGTCGTCTGCGCAATGACGGGGAACACGCCGTTGGGGATGATGTATTTCATCAGGATCTGGCGGCGATTTTCACCCATGGCCTGCGCGCTTTTAACAAACGTGCGCTCACGCAGCGACAGCGCCTGCGCGCGCATCAGCTTGGCGTTGCTCGGCCAGGATGTCAGGCCGATGACAATCATAATGTTCAGAATGGAAGATCCGAACATGGCGACAATCAGAAGGACGAGGAACAGGGTGGGAATCATCAAAAAGACGTTAATGATTTCTGAAATAATACGGTCGACCCAGCCGCCGAAAAAGCCGGCGATGCCGCCGATGATGATACCCAGCAGGCCAGAGATAAAGGCCGAAACAACGGCAACCATCAGCGAGGTGCGCGTGCCGTAAATCAGCATGGACCAAATATCCTGTCCTAAATGGTTTGTGCCAAGGAAATGCCCTTCGCTTCCTGGGGCGAACAAAACATCGGGGCCAAAGAATTTGGCGTCATATTGTGTAATAAGTGGAGCGGCGACAACGACAAAAAGCAGGATGACAATGCCGATACAACCGGCTAGGAGCAGTCTGTCGCCGACGATGGTTTTAAGCAGCTTTTTCACAGTCTTCATTGCAGCTACCTCCTAGTACCGGATTCGCGGATCGAGAATCGCGTAAACGATGTCGACAACAATCATCGTCAGCGCGACCATGACGGAAATAACGAGATAAATACCCATCAGCACGGTATAGTCACGCTGATTGATGGCCGTCAGCGTCAGGCGGCCGGTACCGGGCCAGGCGAAGACGATCTCGATGAGCGAAACACCGGAAACGAGGAAAGCCATGGTGATGCCGAAAACGGTGACGACCGGCAGAATGGCGTTTTTAAAGACGTACTTGTTGAAAATGCGCTTCTCGCTCATGCCGGTGGCGCGGAAGGTGGTGATGAAATCCTCATTGGAGACCTGCAGCACCGACGATTTGGCGATGCGGAAATAGTACGGGATGTTGATGAGAACCAACGTACCCAGGGGCAGGATCAGGTGCTTGAGCAAATCCAGCACATAACGGACGCCGGTGTAGCCGGCGCGTACGTCAATCATACCACTTGACGGCAGCAGGTTAAGGTTGGTCGCAAACAGTATTATCATCATCAGGCCTAACCAGAACGATGGCATAGCATTCAGAATATAGGATAAGCCCGAGAAAATGGCGTCGAGCAGCGAACCCTCATGCCTGGCCGCCAGTATCCCCATCGCCGCGCCAATAAACAGGGCGATCAGGGCCGCCGGGAAGACAAGGCCCAGGGTGGGCAGAATCTTTTCCCCGATCATCTCGGTAACAGGGCGCTTATAGAGATAAGAGTCGCCCAGGTCGCCCTGCAGGGTGGTGGTCAGCTGGCGGTAAAACTGGACGTAAAGCGGTTGGTCCAGGCCATACTTTTCCATCAACGCTGCACGCAGCTCCGGGTCGTTGTTGTCCTTGCCCATCATAACGCTGACCGGGTCGCCGGGAGCGATGTGGATCAGGATGAAGTTGATGACAAAGACAATAAATATGGTGATCAGCCCGGAAAACAATCGTTTGATTACATATTTTGTCATGTGTTTGCGCGCCTTAGGGCGCGGCACCTCCTTCGGCTTCTTTTAAAACCCGTGTACCGCAGTACACGCAGCAGGTTGGTCACAGCTTAAAACGAATTGGGAAATTCATCCCTCATAGCCGATTTCGGCCAACGAATTGAGAACGGCCGCAAAGTCCCA